>JAQUOK010000392.1 GCA_028717165.1 Victivallaceae bacterium
ACATTACTTCCGTGGTCAATGAAATCGTTATGCCTGTCAGACGCTTCCCCAATACCTGGTTAAAAGACCTTGAACATTTAGCCTCATAATAATCCCCCTTGAAAGTAAGTTGAGACGACTTCCTGGTAACGCCAAGGATGTTTCCTTTGAATATTACCGCGCAGGGACCGATTTTGAAATTCTGTGAATTGAAAGTTGTCATGATTAATTTTCTTATGTTATTGTACTTTTACGTTCATATTATTAGTTTCGATGAAAGAAAAAAACATCACCTCGATGAGATGATTTTTTTCACCGTCGATCTCATAGCTGAAATCCGGCTGCAGGATGGCGGCCGGAAAGGTGTATTGGCTCTGGTTTCCCTCTTTTCCCGTCGTGATGACGAGTTCCCCGGCCGTATCGTTCAGGTTTGAACCTATTTCCGGAGCCAGCAGATAAGCTTCAAGGTTGAAAAACCGGTCGATAGCCGCATCGTTTACGATCAAAGTCATGGAGATTTCCATTTTTACGCCGGTTACGATCGAACCATCGGCAATAATCGATGAAGTGTCATGTTTGATCTCATAAACACTTGTTTTTCGCTTGAGGTTGATCGGGCCGCGGCTTTCTCCAAGCAGCGTGCCTTTGTAGCTGACAGTTCCTGACCCGAAATTAAAACCTGAATCTGTTACGTTAAACATATTAAATGCTCCTTTTATTTTACTTGGCCTGCGTTATTGCCTGCCTTTATTCATAGAAATAATTGTCAACCGGATCGTGTACCTAATGATAGGTTTAACGAAACGCGCTTTATTGCCGTTCCTACACTGCAAAAACTTGTCAACCACTGAAGGTTTGGCGTACTGTTTTGCAATGGCGGTCACATAAGACGGCCTGTCAAAAGTCCGGCATACAGTATCTTCCGGATGGTGGCGAGATTTGTTCAGAACAACAAGTTGCGCACAAGTTTCGGGCCGCCAAAAGAATCGAGCAGCGGTTGACTTTCGCTTTGCTCAGGCTCAGCCCCAGCAGAGTGTATTCGCCTTCTGTTACTTTTGCCGGGGTTGCGATTCAGTTTTTTCCCTAAAAAAACGACTGACCGATTATTATCCGACTTGATTATTGCGCAAAATCCATTAGGGTATGGTTTGATTTATTTCATAGACTAATACAGCCTGCAAACTATATAAAACAGAAAAGGAATACATCAATGACTCAGATTTCCGCTTTACAGAAAGCCCGAGCCGCTTACGGACCCAAACTGCCGCCCGCTTTGCGCCGGGGAGCAAATATTAAAGTTACTGAAGGCGCCCCGACAAGTTCCGCCGCCGACAGCGAAAAGATAGCGAAACTTTTCAAGACTACTTTCGGCAGTCCGGTCGTTACCTTTGAGAAAGGCGCTGAAGCCGCCGCCGGCAAAGCCCTGAACGCGGGAGTAATCCTTTCCGGCGGCCAGGCTCCGGGCGGACACAATGTCATTGCCGGCTTGTTTGACGGCCTAAAATCAATTAACGGCAACAGCAAATTATACGGTTTTCTCAGAGGGCCGGACGGTCTGATAAAGAATAAGTATATTGAACTGACTCCCGAAATAATCGACGCTTACCGCAATACCGGCGGTTTTGATATGATCGGCTCCGGACGTACCAAGCTTGAAACCAGGGAACATTTCGAACTCGGCAGAAAACATTGCGAAGAACTGGGGATAAACTCCCTGGTAATCATCGGCGGGGACGATTCCAACACCAACGCCTGTCTCCTGGCCGAATACTACAAAAGCAGTAATATTCCGATAAATGTCGTCGGTTGTCCGAAAACCATTGACGGCGACCTGAAAAACGAACAGATCGAAGCTTCTTTCGGGTTCGATACGGCCTGCCGCGTCTACAGTGAACTTATCGGCAACATCGAACGCGACGCCAACTCGGCCAAAAAATACTGGCACTTCATTAAACTGATGGGCCGTTCAGCTTCCCACATCGCCCTGGAATGCGCGCTTCAGACTCAGCCTAATTTCGCCATAATTTCCGAGGAAGTGGCCGAACGCAAAATGACTATCGGCGAAATTGTCGAAGATATTACCCAAATAGTAGTCAAACGCGCCGCCGCCGGCGATAATTTCGGTGTTGTGCTGATCCCTGAAGGGCTGGTCGAATTTATACCGGAAATGAAAAAACTCATTGCCGAACTTAATGACATGCTCGCCGCAGAAGCTGCTGTTTTCGGACAGATATCCGATCCCGCCGAAAAACTGCAGTTCATAAACAGCCATCTCGGCAAAGATGCGTCCTTTACTTTCAGTTCACTGCCGCACAGCATTCAATTACAGCTCTGTCTCGAGCGCGACCCGCACGGCAATGTCCAGGTTTCACTGATCGAAACTGAAAAAATGCTCGCGGAAATGGTCGCGTTCCGCCTGAAGGAACTGAAAGCCGAAGGCGTTTACACCGGCAAATTCGGCGCCCAGACCCACTTTTTCGGGTATGAGGGACGCTGCGCGGCCCCTTCCAACTACGACGCAGACTATTGCTACAGCCTTGGTTATACTGCCGCCGCCCTGCTCGGCAACGGCAAAACCGGCTACCTGTCCTCCGTCCGCAATACGACTAAAGCGGCTTCCGAATGGACTTGCGGGGGCATTCCGATTACCATGATGATGAATATGGAACGCCGCCACGGCGAAGACAAACCGGTCATCAGGAAAGCGCTGGTGAAACTCGACGGCGCGCCGTTCCTGAAATTTGTCAGTCAGCGTGAAAAATGGTCGGTCAATACCTCTTACGTGTATCCCGGCCCGATACAGTATTTCGGCCCCGGCGAAGTCTGCAATCAGGTAACTAAAACCCTGGAACTGGAAAGAAGCTGACCAATGAGCGAAACCGGACACATAGATGTGTCGTATGTCGCCGGCCTGGCAAGGCTGGAACTGGATCCTGAAAAGACTTCACGGCTCCAGAAAGATATGGACGGGATCCTGGCTTATATTGAACAGCTCGAAGAACTTGACGTCAGCGGTATTGAGCCGACCGCGCATGCCGTGCTTCTGACCAATGTCGTTCGTGATGATATTGCCGGAAAATCCTGGCCCCGCGACCTGATGCTCGCCAACGCTCCTGCGGAAGTGGATGAGGAGCTAATAAAAGTGCCGCAGGTGCTGCCGGGAGAGGGAATGTCATGATCGAAAAAATTAAAACTCTGACGGTCCATGCCGCCGCCGATATGCTCGCGGCCGGGGAAATATCCGCCGTTGATCTCTGTACTGCGTATCTCGGCCGTATTGAGCAGGTCGATCCGCAGATTAAAGCCTTTCTGAAAGTTGACCGCGAAGATATTCTGAAACGCGCTGCGCAAGCCGACGCGCGCCGCGCCGCCGGGAAGCAGTTAAGCCCTTATGACGGCATTCCGGTCGGCATAAAAGACTGCATTGTTACTGCCGGCCAAACCTGCTCATGCGGCTCAAAACTGCTGGAAAACGTCGTTTCCCCCTACGATTCGACCGTTGTCGCCAGACTTAAGGCAAAAGGCTTTATTCCCGCCGGGCGTTTGAATATGGACGAATTCGCAATGGGTTCATCCTGCGAAAACAGCGCCTTTCAGAAAACCGCCAACCCCTGGGATCTGAACCGGGTTCCGGGCGGCTCAAGCGGCGGTTCGGCAGCCGCGGTCGCGGCCGCCGAAGTCCCGGTTGCGCTGGGGTCTGATACCGGCGGTTCCATCCGGCAGCCGGCGACCTTCTGCGGCATAGTCGGTTTGAAGCCTACCTACGGCCGGGTATCGCGCTATGGCCTGGTGGCTTTCGCTTCATCGCTCGACCAGATCGGGCCGATGAGCCATGACGTGCTTGATGCGGCAATAATCCTCGATACTATCGGCGGCAAAGACCCGCAGGATTCAACCGCCCTGCCCTGCCCCTGCGAAGGTTTTGCGGATTCGCTGAAATCTCTTGAAA
Source organism: Victivallaceae bacterium (assembly GCA_028717165.1). Classification (GTDB taxonomy): domain Bacteria; phylum Verrucomicrobiota; class Lentisphaeria; order Victivallales; family Victivallaceae; genus JAHOYW01. Next base: position 3,929 of record JAQUOK010000392.1, read on the forward strand.
ATGCGGATATGCAAGGAATAAAGGTGGGACTTCCCAAGGAATATATTGCCACCGAAGGAATTACTGCGGACGTCCGCAAGGGTCTCGACGACACGATCGCGACTTTGAAGAAGCTCGGCGCCGAAACCGTTGAGATATCTCTGCCGCATACCAAATATGCGGTTTCGGTATATTATATCATTGCCACCGTCGAAGCCAGCGCCAACCTGGCCCGTTTTGACGGCATTCGATACGGCGTCCGCAAAGAGGCCGGCGACCTGGTCGCTAC
>JAQUOK010000393.1 GCA_028717165.1 Victivallaceae bacterium
GGGTTGTTTTCCGGCGCGAGCGGATTAATGCTTTCGTAAATATCAATCAACATGAAGACAGGGCAAAATCAAAAAAAACTGGAAACAAGTAGGCGTATATGGTACAGAAAAGAAAAACAGTATTGGTTACCGGGGGCGGCGGTTTTATCGGTTCACATCTCTGCGAGCGGTTGCTTACGGACGGACATGATGTGATTTGCGTGGATAATTTCTATACGGGTTCGAAAAACAACATCAGGCATCTGCTTGATTCCCCCAATTTTGAACTGGTCAGGCATGATATAACCATGCCTATTTATATCGAGGTCGACGCCATTTACAACCTGGCATGTCCCGCGTCGCCCGTTCATTACCAGAATAATCCGATCCATACGACCAAAACCTGCGTCAGCGGTTCCATAAATATGCTCGGCATTGCCAAACGCCTGAATATCCCCATACTTCAGGCCAGTACTTCGGAGGTTTACGGAAATCCGCTTGAACATCCGCAGCCGGAGGAATACTGGGGAAATGTGAACTGCATAGGCGTCCGCAGCTGCTATGATGAAGGGAAACGCTGTGCCGAAACGCTGTTTTTCGATTACCGCCGGCAACTGGATCTGGCGATCAAGGTGGTGCGGATTTTCAACACTTACGGCCCGCGCATGCTGCCTTATGACGGGCGGGTCGTCAGTAATTTTATTGTCCAGGCCCTGAAAGGAAAAGATATAACTATTTACGGCGACGGCAGTCAGACCCGCAGTTTCTGTTATGTCTCCGACCTGGTTGAGGGACTGGTGGCGATGATGAATACGCCGAAAGAAGTTACCGGCCCGATCAATCTCGGCAATCCAGGGGAATTCACCATGCTGGAACTGGCCGATCTCGTAACCGAACTGACGAATTCCAATTCGAAAAAAGTATTCGTCAAACTGCCTCAGGACGATCCCGCCCAGCGCAAGCCGGATATTTCAAAGGCCAGCAGCATTCTGAAATGGAAACCGGAAGTGCAGTTGCGCGAGGGGCTGTCCAAAACGATAGATTATTTCGCTTCTATTCTGTGAGGGTGTTTTCAAAATAAAAAAATGATTCTGTCACCAATGATTGACTTTCGCTACGCTCAGTCTCAGCCTGCGCAAAGTCTTTCAAAATAACAAATTCCTATACAATTAAATTATGAAAAAAACCGGATTTAACGGCGCTGATCTGGCAAAGGCTGTCAACGGCCGGTGGAATACTGTTTTGCCTTTGGAATTTGAGTTGAACGGAGTAATTACCGATACGCGCTTGAATTGTTCCGGCGCGCTTTTTCTGGCTTTGCGGGGCGAAAACTTTGACGCTCACGATTTCCTTGAAAACGCGGTCGCTTCCGGCGCCGCGGCTTTGTGTATCGAGGAAAAAGCCGCCGGCCGGATCAATCCGGAATGGAATATTCCGGCACTGCTGGTCGCTGACACTCTGGCGGCATATCAGGCGATCGCCAATTTTCACCGGAAACGCCTGAAAGGTCTGCGGGCGGTGGCGATTACCGGCAGTATGGGGAAAACCAGCTGCAAGGAAATCGTCCGTTCAATTTTAATTGCGGCGGTTGGCAAGGGCGCCGTTTACGCGACTGAAAGCAATACGAATAACCAGGTGGGGGTACCGCAGAATCTGCTTAAGGTCAACTCGAACCACCGTTTCTGCGTGCTGGAAATGGGAACTAACCATTTCGGGGAAATAGAGCCTTTGAGCCGGACGCTTGAGCCGGATGCGGCCCTGATAAATTCGATTGCCCCGTGCCACCTGGAAGCTTTCGGGGATTTGCGGGGCGTAGCGCGGGAAAAAAGCCGGATATTTGCCGCTTTGAAACCGGACGGGGTCGCGGTTCTTCCCGCCGACTGCCCGGAAATCGATTATTTGCTGGAGCAGACGGCGCAATTCAAAACCATGCGTTTCGGCATTGACGTTGCGGTCAGGTATCTCGGCGGCAGCCTGCACGGCAGCAGGATTGAACTGTTTTTTAAGGATGCCGGCGAGCGGATAAAACTGGATTGGTCTTTGAGTGGAGAACACCAGGCGCAAAATGCCGCTGCGGCTGCGACGGTCGCTTTGAGTCTGGGGATCGGGCCGGAGATGATTGCCCGGGGCCTGCGCGACTGCGTTCTGCCGGGAATGCGGATGAAGACGGCGCGGATAAATGAGATTGACTGGATAAATGACGCGTATAATGCCAATCCGGGAAGCGTTGTTGCGGCTTTGCGCTGGCTGAAGGAATTTGTAAAAGCGGAAAATCTGGTGCTGGTGCTTGGGGATATGCTGGAACTCGGCAAAGCTTCCGGCAGTCAGCATGAAAAAATCCTGAAGCTGGCGTTTGATTTGTTTCCTGAGGCTGCTTTTGTTTTAGTGGGGGATAATTTCAGAAGGGCGGGAGAAACGCTTGTTTTGCCGGGTTCCTGCCGTTTCTGCAAAAGTTCCGGTGAAGCGGAACTGCCGGAATCCATCCTGCGGCCCGGAAAAACCGTGTTCCTTAAAGGTTCCAGAGGGATGAAACTGGAGAAATTGTGGCCGGATGAAAACAATTAATGATTATGTCAATCACCTCACCGGCCTGCTGCGCGGCAGAACGGTTCCGGAAAACGGCGTTGTCAGCCGGGTGACCTGTGATTCGCGGCAGGTCAGGACCGGGTCGCTTTTCTGCGCCATAAAAGGGAGCCTCAGTGACGGGCATGATTTCATAAAAGCGGCGGTTTCCAAGGGCGCGGCCGCGGTCGTTCACAGCCAGGACCTGGATGAATACGCTACCGGAATTTCCTACCTGAAGGTCAGGGAGCCGTATCTGGCCTATGCCATGGCCTGTGAATTGTTTTTCGATTGTCCGGCGGAACGGTTGCGTTTGCACGGCATAACCGGCACCAACGGCAAGACCACCATTGCGTTCCTCCTGGAACATGTTCTGACGGCAAGCGGGTTGAAGACCGGTTTGATAAGCACCGTCGAATGCCGGGACGGCGGTAAAGTCATTCCATCGGCCCATACCACGCCCGAAGCCTCGGAACTGCAGGAACTGTTCCGGCGCATTGCCGATAATAATTGCAGTGACGCCGTAATGGAGGTGTCGAGCCATGGCCTGTACCAGTTTCGGCCGGGAAGCGCGAAATTTCACACCGCTGTTTTTACCAACCTGACCGGAGACCATCTTGACTACCATGGAGACATGGAAAGGTATTTCGCGGCTAAGAAAAATCTTTTTTCGCATTATCTGGCTGCCGACGGGAACGCAGTAATAAATATCGACGACGAATGCGGGAAGATCCTCGCCGCCGGGTTCAGGGATAAGAATGTGACCGCATACGGGCGGGGACGGGATGCCGACTGCCGGATCGTCAACCTGAAAACAGGCACTTCCGGGACGGATTTTACGATTGAGTTCAGAGGTCGCCGGTTCAGGATAAGTTCGCCTCTGATCGGCGAATATAACGCTTATAACAATTGCGCGGCTTTTGCCGCCGCGGCGCTTTCCGGAGTTGACGGCGACAGTGCCGCCGATATTCTGAGCCGGGAAATAAAAGTCCCCGGCAGGCTTGAACGCTTCCGTGATCTCCGGGGCGTTACCTATTTTGTCGACTATGCGCATACGGACGACGCCTTGCGCAATGTCCTGAAAAATCTGCGGATAATCGCTCCCGCAAGGATTATTACGGTCTTCGGCTGCGGCGGCAACCGGGACCGCAGCAAACGCCCGCGCATGGCCGCCGCCGCTGCCGAATATTCCGACTTGCTCATTATTACGAGCGACAATCCGCGCCGGGAGGACCCGATGGCGATCATCAGCGAAATCCAGGCCGGAATTCCGGCCGGGACGGAATTTTACATTGAGCCGGACCGGGAGGAGGCAATAAGGTCGGCCTCGGAAGCAGCCGGAGAAGGTGATATTGTCCTGGTTGCCGGAAAAGGACACGAAATGTATCAGGATATAAACGGCCGGCTTTTTGATTTCGATGACCGCAAAATAATAATGAGCATCTGTGCAAGTTAGCTTGGTTTTTCCGGCCTGTTTTGCTTGAGTACCCGGTTATGCGGTTTATAATAGTGTAGAACAGAGGCACGGCTGGGACAGCCGGGGCTTCATCGGATAACATTAGGCAGAAGACAAATGATGTAGCCGCCCCTATCCCCCAGGGGCGAGAGTGACATTGTATGTTTTGGTTTAACATTATTTAAGGGATTTT
>JAQUOK010000394.1 GCA_028717165.1 Victivallaceae bacterium
CACTCCGAGAAACCATTTTTTCCTGTTTCTTGTACAAAATCATCAATGGCTTTGAGGAGAGCGATGAAAGTTTTGCGAAGCGCTTTGGATTCCAAATTAAACTTCGCAGACGAGGATGTCAGTTTTGAGGCTTTAATTTCCAGCCAGTTTGCCCAGTACAAAAGCAGGGGTCCATTTAAACCTGTTTCTTTCCTGATATCCTGCAGTTTTCTCAAAGTCGGTGAATCAAATGATATTTTGCCTTTTTTATCGACGGCAAAACGGCAGTCACCCAACCCCTGCGGATATAAAAGAACCGTATTAATTCCATGATCTTTCATGTCCTGCAGTTCACGTTTATATTCATTCAGCGATTTACGGTAATTGTCCGATGTCCACATTGCCCAATATCTATCAGGCGGCTGTTTCAACCGGAAAGGAAGCACGGTTATTGAAACAGGTATTTCCTTTACTGTTTTCTTTTTTAAATTCAGAATGATCGAGCCCTTGTATATTCCCGGACAGGCGGTTACGGGAATCTTAAAGGTGAGCCAGAACGTTCTGCTGTTACCGGCGGGAACAGTTATCGGCGATTTTTTTTCAAGCAGTTCGGAGACCATTGAGTAATTGCGGGAATTCCAATCCGTCCTCTGAGGCCAGCAGTTTAATACTCGTACATCTATATCAGGTTTCAGCCGATGGCCAGAAGATTTGAATACGGAATTTGCTTTAAGCGATACTTCCGTTAATTTTTTTGTCGCGTATATTGAAAACCATAAAGGCTCAAATTCATCCGGCGTAACGACGAGGTTTAATTCATCCTTCAATTCATTCTTCCGAGGAATACTAGTATATCTTATCCTGCGCGGCGCCATGCGTTGATATATAACGAAATCGTTTCCTGATTTTGTATTTTCCAGGTTAAAATCACAAGTTTCCTTATTCTCGCTTACCGGTACGAAAACGGAAGAATCTCTTTCTATTATATTTGGAGGCAATTGTGAATATTTGAGTGCAATGTCATCGATATATACAGTCCCGGTTTTGGACGCGACCAAGGCAAGGTTTATGTCTTTTACTCCAGCTGGAATTTTAAAGTAGAATACATTCTTTTCCCATTTATCGCATTCCGGGAACCTTGTTCTGAAGCTGATTACCGGACGATTTTTCATATGGACATGGACAACAAAATTAACTGGCTGCCCGTCTCCTTTCCGCCGCGCCCATAAAGACAATTCACAGGCGCGTCCGGGGGTAACCGGGATTTGCTGGGAAAACCATGCGTAACCGGTTATCGAACCTGAAACATATTTAAATTCCGCCGAATGCCGGCCGCCGTGAAATATTTTATCGTCAATCAGAAAATCTCTTTTATAATCCGGTTGGTCAAGTTTATTTGTGTCCCAGTTTGCCTTTCCTTTTTCAAATCCGCCGTTTAAAATTAAATTTTCAGTTCCATGCGCAACAAATTCAAACGCTGCCAGCATCACAAAAGCGATAATATCTTTTTTCACTTTATTTTTTCCTTTATATATTGACTTATAGACTCATGCAAAAACATAAAACATTGTGCATCTGAACCTGAATCGAAGCGAATAATGCTACAGAAAAATAAGCTTGCCCTCTTAAAAAAAACCGTCTCGTTATTCAGAAATCAGATATCTACTTCATTTTTTGCGATTGACGCGACTGCTAAACGCTGATCGGCACAACCATAATAAATCAGGTATTGTTCATCCAATGCAACCACTCCACAGGTGTAAACAACATTTCTTACAAAACCAAATTTCTCATAATCTTCTTCCGGTTCAAGAATAGGCTCATCTTGGACTTTGATAACTTTACCGGGATCTTTTAAATCCAGCCATGCAATGCCCAGACGATAAATGTCATTGGAGTCTCTTGCATGGAAAAAAAGAATCCAGGAATTCCTGCCGCGGACAGGAGGCGCCCCAATCCCTATTTTCTTTTCAGTCCAATGATTAAATTTGCGAGTCATTATAATCTTACTATCATGCCAATGAATTAAATCTTCCGAGTAAGATATCCATATATTGGGCAAGATACGATGAAATAAAACGAATTTATTATTAATTTTTTCTGAAAGCAGGCCAGCTGTTCTTTGTGAAACTTCCGGCATCAAAAGTCCCTTTTTTTCATAGTTAACAAAATCTTTTGTAACCGCGAGACCAAGTTGATCACCGTACAGAGAGGTAATAACATAGACAATATAATAAGTATCACCTATTTGGGTAATTCTGGGATCTTCTACCGCATTAATTTGTGGTAAATGTTCATTGTTTAAGTCAAGAACAGGTTGCGGTGAACGCCAATCAATATGAAAACCATCACTGCTTACGGCCAATCCTATTTGTGCAACCGGCCATGTCGGGCAGGTTTTTCGATAAAAATCCCCTTCGCCGCGATATAACAAATGTATTTTATTGTTAAAAACCGCTGCTCCTGTATTGCTGACATGCTGGGATTCCCAGGAATGTTTTGGAATAGGATACATAATAGGGTTTCCGGAATAACGACGAAGTTTTATAATTTTGCTCATTATTTTCCCTCCCGGGTATTAGAAATTTTTATTACCGTGTTTGGAATCTTCAAGATTGCCGAATCTTATATATTCCCAAGAGCTTTTGCAGTTAGGGGTGTTTTCTATTTGAATCCTTGAAATTCTTACTGGTTCTGCGATAAGACTCAATACTTTTTCAAGATTTATCGCAATATTACGCCACTTCAATGAAGGAGGTTCCTGCCAGATCCTGTTCCTCCTCTTTTTTCCTTTAGAGTCTGCCCATTCCACCCAGAAAACAACCAGGTGCCCATTGGATTTCATTTTGAAATTCAAGATCGGGAATTCTTTTACAGGAATATCTACATCAGTTCCGAAAACAGTCCCTTCGTTTTCCCCCGCTTCAATTGTCATGGAATCCTTTTTCCTTTCAAGTCTGCCGCTTTTGAAAAATTCTTTTGTCCATTTTCCATGCCTTGACGATGAAGGATATTCCCATACAATTCTTTCCATATCAATATTTTTGTCTGAAGAATAAATAAAATCTTTTTTCCCGTTATTGATCCGGCATTTATCTGAGAACGGGAGTTTATCATTCAGTTCGGAGAATATTGCAGATGCTTTGTCGACAATATTTTCCGAATTATACCCGGACTCCGGAACAGACAACAAATCCATTTTCAGCCAGGATTTTTCTATGTTTTGATATTGTTTCAACAGATTCTTATTACCTTTTTTTTGTAATAAAGACTGGAAATAACATTCCATTCTAGGTCTATAATAGAATTTAATCAATTCATAGATAACCTTGCTGGGGTAATCTATCAGCCAATCTTTTGCGGCGAAGGTTAACATGGAATTTTTAGCTTTCTCTTCAAGAAATTCATAATTTCGAAGAGTTTTTCTTGCCTCTAACTTATTTTTCAACTGATAAGTTTCATAAGCAGCTAACAATTCTTCCTGTTTATCCATCAGAAAACGCAATTTTGCTATGGTTTCCTTTAATTCCTTATCGCTTTTGATCAACGGAAGTTTTAGATAACGGTGATTGAAGATGTCGCTGATATATTGTCTCATAATATCTACAATATCTTTCTGATAGCAGGGATTCCATTTTTGTCTGTCTTTTTCTTTCAGGGCATAAATCAATGCTTTCTTTAGATTTTCTGCATTATCGCCTGTATATACTTGTTTTGCTATTTTTAAAAGGTCAAGAATTTTTAAATCAGAACCTTCTAACGGCCGGTGTTGATACAAAGCATCAGAACTGTCTTTTCCACCGTACACGCTTCTTAAGAGGAAGTCCGTTGCCGTCTTCATATTTTCATATGATTTTTTTCCATAACGTCTTAGTACATACTTATTGAAAAAGTCCTTCAAGTTAACTTTTGCCGGGTTCCAGCTCAAGTTTGCGAGAAGGTCAAAATATATGGTATTGTAGTGGATGATTTCAGGACATATATAGATTCCGGAGAGATTTGCCGCATTTTTGTCAGAGACAATATCCTTTACATCGTCAACGAGCAAAGCCAGGTTCCCCGCCAGATAATCATCTCCCCCATAGAGATGAATAAACGAAAGCAGCCACTTTTTACCATGAAAATAATTAAATCTCTTATAATGATAGTCCCCCTTTATTTCCGGCTGACTCGAGTCACATACAAAGGCGTTTT
>JAQUOK010000395.1 GCA_028717165.1 Victivallaceae bacterium
GGTTCGATACTGTTCTGATATACCGGGTAACGGTTGATGACAACCGGCAGTCCCCAGCTCATCATTTCCAACAGGTTGTTGCCGAACCCTTCTATCTCGCTGAAATAGGTTCCGATACCGCCGTGTTTCGCCACGATTGACGGGATTTCGGAAAATTTATAGAACTTGTGATCCACGATTATATCGCGGTTGGAAAGAATATGTTCTTCGCCGAAGATCAGAATAATTTTTATTTCCGGTTCCGCACTTAATCTTTCCTTAAAGTACTGCTGCAGGAATTTTTTGTATTCGACCTGTTCATCGCCGGAATGCCCGGAAACCAGCAGGACGACGCACTTTCCGTTTTTGAATCTGGCGGCCAGGCGGAATCCGAAATCGATCGCCGTCTCGATCTTTTTACGCGGCACGATTCGCGTGTGCTGAAGCAGGATGACGGCATCGTCAAGGGTAAAACCCATTTTCTTCAATTTTTTCGTAAGTCCGATATCGTCGAAAAAACTGTCGTTATAGTTATCCTGCGGCGGAGCTATATTCCGGGAAGAGTTCTCCCAGTCCTGTTTTTTCCAGTCCCAGTCAATGTCGCAGGTATTCGGGATTATACAGGTGTGCCTCCTGAAATAGACGTTCAGGTCAGGTTTATTGAAACTCGTGAAATATTTCCGCGCTATCCCGACCTGGTCCTGATTGATAAAAACAATTCCGTTGTTGTCCTGTCCGGGCAGGTATTTCAGATATTTTCTGATGACTTCGTTGGGAGCGGCGAATTTGGGGCGTTCAAAGTATGAATCGTGCCACCAGGCGAGCACTTTGGGCCAGATATAGCGCCGGGCATGGCGTTCTTCGAGATAAAGCCCCAGCCCGACAGCAGTTATGAAGTTATACGGATGCGAAGTATTATGGGCGATCAGAAGGTCGATCCGGTTCCTCTCTATGAAATCGCTGATCACATCCCTGGCAAGCATGGCATTTTCCAGAATTTCGCCCTCAAGCCAGCAGGGCGGTTTGGCGCAGAAGTATTTCAGGATGCGCTTGTGCAGCGGGCTTTTGTGCCAGAAGATGTCGTTGGTTTCCACATTGAAACGGGGAGACGAATGCGCCGCAAGGTAATATATGTTGCCCAGCGGTATTTCCATGTATTTGACCATGGCCTCCACCGACTGGTCGATAACGATGGACACGCCGTCGTTTTTACCGATAAGCGAATGCAGGATGCCTATGTTCAGGTGTGATACGTTCATGAGACAATTTCCGTTATTTGTTCCAATGAATCTATTGTATAATCAGGTTGGGTATTTTGCAACTCCGGAATTTCATAACGCAGGCGCAGGGAGCGGCAGTCGCCGACGAAAAGGGCGGTGCGCATACCCTGTTTCCAGGCCGGATAAATGTCTTTAAGCATATCGTTACCGACAAAAAGGATTTCACTGCTTTCGAAACCATATTTATAACTGCAGGCGCTTAAGACTTTTTCAAAAAGCCGGACATCCGGTTTGCCGAGTTTTTCCCGGTATGAAAATATGCTCAGGTCGCGGTCGAAATGTTCAATATCCTCAGCGTTGCCGACTTCGCCCCTGAGAAAATAATTCATGATCACCGGGGTATAGAACTGGGCGTTCGAAATGATGCCCAGCGGAATTTCACGCTTGCGCAGATAAAGGATGATTTCCTTCATGAACGGCATCGGATAGACCGGGTTGCTCAGGGTTTCAAAGTAAACCGCGAGCGTTTTCACCTCGTCTTTCCATGGCCGGTCAATGAGTTTTTCATTATACAACTTATGGAGCAGGATGTCCCAGACTTCGCGAATGTCGATTTCCGGGGTCCCGATATTATTTTCTCGCGCGCTTTCCCGCAGGTCTCTGATAGTCCGTTTATAGCTTTCTATTATATCGCGGGCGACTTTGTCCGGACGCGTCGAAATAATCCGTATACCGCACCGTGAAAAAGATTCCAGGACACAGTCCGGGGACAGTTCCAGCTTGTCTATATCCCCGGAACGGGATATCAGCAAAGTGCCGTAGATATCAAAAATAACGCATTTAATACTGTCGTCCCTGGCGAAATTAAGCGTTTTCCGGGTTGGAACGGGCAGTAATTTCTCCTGCCGATCAAACAAGCGTTTTATAGATTTCAAGTAGTTTTGCTCCATAATTTTCGATCGAGTATTGTTGTTTTATGAGTTTACGGTTTTCGGTGATTATTTCCCGACTGAAATCCGCCGAAACCCCTTGCAGTCGGGGATTGGCGGCGGTAAATTCGCGCCGTGCCGCCGGATTCACGGACAATTCCTTTATGAACGCCATTTGCCGGGGCTGGTTCAGGAAAGCGAAGTCTTCCGTTCCGGGCGCCGCAAGTTTTTCGTAAAGGCCGTCGAGTTTTATTCCGGCCGCCCTGAAATCCCGGGTTACCGGCAGGTCGCGCCCGACCACCGGTATTCCGAAAAGCCAGGCTTCCAGGAACGCCATGCCGAAACCCTCGCGTATGCTGGTGGTTACGGCACGGTCAGCCGAGCTCATTATTTCTTTGAAGGTGCATTTTTCCCCGGCTTCAAAGATTACGGGGATTTTTTCCGCAGCACAGAATTCCTTCCATTTATCATATTCAACTCTTTCCACCGGATTGAGCGGAGGCAGGGTAATTATCCAGTTTGCCCCGGCTTTGAACAGCGAGGCCAGCAAAATAAACTCGCCGAGGTTTTTCCGCCTGATGCCGCGTACCGGATAAACGTAATTGGGCAGTCTGGGGTTTATTTTCAGGACTCGGCGGAGTTTTGCCTGCGCTTCCGCTTTTTGACAGCGGGCGCTTATAGTTTCGACCGAGACCGGATTGGGCAGCAGGCTTATGCGGTCTGCGGGAATCGACAAGCGTGTCAGGCGGTCCACATAGAAGGAATTCAGCACAGCGTAACGGCAGTTTTCCCGTACCGGGTACATGATATCGCGCAACCGGCGCCCGAAGTGTTTTTCGATCAGGTTTTCCAGCGCCGCGATATTGGCGGGGCGGTCTTCCGCGAAATCGTGGATATGGTTGACTATCCTGCGTCCGCCGGAAACGAGATTGCCCAGGGCGGCCGTCAGGACAGGGTTTTTGCCGAGGTTCAGGTTGTGGGCGTGAATAACCGTATCGGCAGTAGTCGCGTCCAGAAAGAAATCTATCAGACGACTGTGTTTAAGGTAGATTTCCTTTTCGCTTAGAGTATTGCCGTCAAGGTAATTCAGATCCGGGTTGCAGATGAATTCCGTTCCGGGCGGCAGTTTCAGGTTTCCGGCCGGAGCTCCGGCAAAAAGCTGAATTTGAGTAATTTCCCTGCGTTTCGCAAGAGCGGCCAGCTGCATTTCGATAATCCTGGTGACACCGCCCGGATTAAGATGATAGTGTACTATTGCTGTTTTCATACTTATTTCCGGGAACCGCCGCTTTTTTCGAGTTCTTTCATCAGCGTCTGATATTCTTTGACCTGGCTCATAGGCTGCCGTTCTTTTTCCTTTATTTCATGCTGAATAAAATTGTAATCATCTTTGTCGGAGGTCATCTGGCGCAGGATCAGGGAATCGGGCGTTAACAGCGGCTGTTCCTTGTATTTGGCCAGGCGGTTCCAGAAGGTCTGCAGAATCCCGAACGCCATTTTCCCGAGCGATGAAACGCTCTGGTTGCGGTGAATTCTCAAATCGAGGTTGGTCTGGGCGATAGCGTCAAGCCCGTATTTCTGATGCAGGTCGATAAGCATGCCGGTCTCCACCCCGTAGCCGATGGGGAAATTGATCTCGGTGAGTATTTCCCGGTAACCGGCATATTCGCCGGAGAGCGGCTGGATAATGCCGGTCAGTTCGGGGAAGAACTGGGAGAACAGCGGCCTGATGAGGATTTCCGTAACCCGGCCGCCGCCTGCCGGAGTGATGTTGTCGGCACTTTTGAACGGCCGGTTGTAAAATGCCTTGACAAACTTTATGTCCGGTTTCATGAGCAGGGGGCCGAGCAGGCCGTAGACAAAGCGGGGATGAATATTGCTGATGTCGGCGTCAACATAAACAATAACGTCGCCTTTCAGCAGATAAAGCGCTTTCCAGAGGTTTTCGCCTTTGCCGTAGCATACGCCCTCATCTTTGAGATAGTCTGAAGCCAAATAGGTGTCGGCACCGAATTTCGCGGCTATTTCCATGGTACTGTCCG
>JAQUOK010000396.1 GCA_028717165.1 Victivallaceae bacterium
AATCGGCGGCTATGCCTACAGCAATCAAATAAATACGTCTATGAGCACTGCTCCAACGATCACTAATGGCAGTTTAACTTTGAACAATCTGCCGGCTGGGGATTGGACATTTGTCTACACGGCAAGTTCTGTAAAAATAGAATAAATAACAGCATTGACAAAAATAAAGGCAAAAAATGTTAACAGCAAAGAAGAAAAATGATGTGGTAACTGAAGTTCATAATAAAATTACAAACTATTTATTAAACGTTCAGGATTTCACTCCTGGTGAATATTACGGTTCGTTCTGGAGCGAAAAGGCTTACCACGGCCCGCTGCTGGATTACCATGCAGGCGGCGCCCATCACCACCGGGGCTGCGGCAGCGCCGCCCTGGCGCTCTGGCTGACCGGCCGAAAAACCGATGACTTTAAAATGCTGCATCGCGCTGAACTCGCTTTCGACTGGCTGGCGGCGCGTCAGCGCGAACGCGGCGGCTGGTTCGAAATCCAGAACAATGAAAAGCCTTCCGACTGGGAAGAAACCGGTTTGGATGAAATTTCCACCATCGCCACATCATTTGTGATCCACGGGCTTGGCTTCGCGCTGCTGAACGGCCTGCCGCCCAAAAAAAGTTACAAGGACTGCCTGCTCAAAGCGGGTTTATGGTTTCTTTCTATCGAATGGCCTGCCGGATCCGGCATTTTTCCGCATCATGAACGTTCGCCTTACGATACCCTGAACGCCAATTTACATTCCGTCGAATCCCTGGTTTTAATCGCCACGGTACTGCGTGATGTTTATAAGCAGAACGTCAACCTTTTCCAGCAGGGCGCGAAACGCGGCCTCCTGCACACCATGACGCTGCAATGGGAAAACGGTTGCATGCCCTACCGCGCCGACCATGGCGTTACCGTTAATTATACGTCGCTGGTGCTCTGGTGTCTGTTAAATGCCGACGAAGTCATTCCGGCGCGTTTCAAAGAAGCTTCGGAAGCTTTCTGGCCGGAAGCAGGAAAAATTCGCCTTATGATCAGCAGAGCCTGTGAATTTCTCCGCAACTGCGTTAACCCGGACGGTTCCCTGAAATGGGAGGAATATGAAACCAGTTCCGCCAAATACAATATGTGGACATACTTTATTACCCTGAACGTGCTTCTGAGAGTTGGAAGCAATGAAAACATCAGCGTCGCGAAACAGTTGCTGAGTTTCATAGAAAGTAAAATTACCGCGTCCGGCTTGCCGCCGATGCGTGACCGCGGCGAAGAAATAACCGAATGCGCCTTTATGCAGGCGGACATTCTGCTTTTTCTTCTGCCTCTTGTCGTAAAGAACAAATTTGCCTGACTAAAGGATGCGTAATTATGGTCTGTAAAGACAGTTTGGGTAACGGCTGGTATCCGGCTTACGAAGACCTCCTGGAATTAATGGAATCGTGGCCGTATAAAAGCGGAGATTTACTGCACGGAAGCGGTAAATATCCGCTGCAGTTTTTTCGTTACGGGCATGGTGCTGAAAGAATTGTTTTCATCTGCAGAATCCATGGACATGAACCCGCCGGGACAAGCGGCGCGATTGCCTTTTTAAAGACGCTAGCTCCCGACAAGGTGGATTTTTCCGGCTTTGACGCCAAATATACGATCGATGTCATACCAATGGTTAATGTTGACGCCGCAGTCAGATACGCCCGGCAGGTACCGGATTCCTATCCCGGAAACCGCTTTAAAGAAAATGAAGAAGATTACTCGGAATATAAAAATATTTTAACATCCCCAGGCAGAGAAATGTTTAGCAACCCCGAAATGCGCGTACACCATCTGGACAAAACAACGTTGAAGGAAATGCAAAAAAAACATATACTGCCGGGAACCGTCTACAGTGAAGAAGGCATAGAGCTTGCGAGAGACTGGCCGGAACAGAAATCAAAACATATCAAGGCGCTGCTGCAATTTCTGCAGCAGGAAAAAACGGATTATTTCATAGATATCCATTGTCACGAAAAGCCAACCGAAATTTATGTGCCTTTTACGGAAAAGCCGGACAGCAAACTAAATGCATTGAAAAAATGCGGCGAAAAACTTATTGAGCTGCTGCGCGGCAAAAACATTCCCTGTACGTGCAAAAGGGAATGCGGCTATTATGAATATGTTCGCAATATCAGCAATGATTATATATACAGCCGTTTCGGCATCGGGAGTTTTTTATGGGAAATCAATGTCGGTTATAAGCTGCCGCCTTCATTCAGAAAGGTGCTGAAAGACGATTACGAACCGCGAAGTCTCTCGAAAAATGAAATGACCAGGACCGTATATGAACTGATGTCCGGTTTTATGAGCTTAACCGCCGGGACTTGAACATTTCTTTGGCAGACAGAGGCTGAACAAGGAATCATCACGCGTTTGTAGTACCGCTTTTAAGCGGAATCATCACGCTGATTAACGTTAACTGTTCCGCCTGAAGGCGGTACTACAAACGTATAACTACTGTCAAGTTTAAGTGGTTAAAATAACGCCGTGTGCAAGTTTTTTTATTGTGCCTGCCGGGATACGGCTTGTTTTCGAATACCGCCGCATTACACATTTCCTGGAGGGCGAGTGTCCCCACGAGCCGAGATACGTTAACCGTTTGCGGCTCGACAGAGTCTCGCCCTCCATTGCGTTTCCTCTCCGAGGCTAAAATGTCGAAAAAAAAACTTGCACACGGCGTAAAATAACAAATTCACAATAAAATCGCAATGGCAAATATCAAATTGTTCAGCCTTATAAAGCCAGGTCGCTTGACTCCGTAAAAAGTTCAGTATATAATAAGGCTTCCGAACTCGTATTTTGCATTAACCCGTAAAATAACGGAAAGATTCCTTTGGGGCTTTCATGAAGAAAAGAAAATTAACGATTGGAATAGTCGGCGGCCTGTGTCCTTTGGCGACTGCGGATATTTACCTTAAGGCGATGAAACAGGTAAAGTCCAGGCACGGCGATGCAGATTATCCTGATATTATAATCAGCGCCGCGTCGGAACAGGAACGCCGAGGTAACCGGTTCGATAATTCTCCCGCAAGAAATTACGATATGAGTCACCGTATATTGTATATCTATCAAGTGGCAAGGGAACTGAAAAAGCACAGCGTGGATAAAATACTGGTTCCCGATTTCCTCAGTTACAGTTTTGCGGATACCATAAGCGACAATATACAAACTCCGCTGGTGGATATTGTCGGTATCCTGGCCGATGAAATCAAAAAAAGATGGCCCCGGGCTCATCGGGTCGGTCTGCTCACCACCAGCATGTCCATGGGAAAAAAGATTTTTGAGGGAAAATTCGCCCGGGCGGGACTTCAGCTTGTTTACCCCGATGAACAGGTACAGCAAAATATGGTCATGGAAGCTATTTACGGAACTGAAGGAGTTAAAAGAGGCAGGGTTCACGGGAAACCGGGAGAACTGATTCGGCAGGCCTGCGAACATTTATTCTCCAAAGGCGCCGACGTTATTGCCTCCGGAATTACCGAACTGCCATTGATTGAAAGAGAATATTATCCGCGGGAAAATTATCTTGACTGCAATGAAGTCATCGGCCGGGAACTGGTCCATAACGCCAAATGTTCATCCCCTAAAAGCGGAAAACATGGAATTATCGGGATACTCGGAGGGCTGGGCCCCGCAGCGACGGTTGATATCTTTGACAAAATAGTGAAAAATACCCCCGCGTCCTGCGATCAGGACCATATTAAGGTAATTATAGAAAACAATCCTCAAATTCCCGACCGGACCGCCGCCCTGTCCGGAAAAGATGAAGACCCCAGCATTGCCATGCTGGCGGCGGCGGAAAAACTCAAGGATTCGGGCGCCGACTTCATAATCGTTCCCTGCAACACTGCCCACGTATTTTTGCAGGCCGTTCAACAGCACGTCAGGATTCCGATCCTGAGCATGATCGAGGAAACCGCAAAGTATATTGCGGAAAATTTCCCGAAGGTAAGAAAAGCTGGCCTCCTGGCAACATCGGGAACCGTCGGTTCCGGGGTTTATGAATCCCCCCTGAAAAGAAAAGATATTGAACTTATTACTCCATCGCCGGAGTCACAGAAAACCCTGGTAATGGAAGCTATTTACGGCAAAAAAGGGATCAAGGCCGGGTTTAAAGATGTTCCCGGCAACTTATTGCTGAAAGCCGCTGAAG
>JAQUOK010000397.1 GCA_028717165.1 Victivallaceae bacterium
TTTGCCCCAAATGGTCAAAATATTACTTGTTGGATTCCATAGAAAACTAAAAATTTGAAAGGATGACGAATTCAAGCTACTCTATTTTGGATAAAAAAAGGAGCAGGCTATGAATCCGTCAAAACATAAAATGAGTGTACTTTCGCAAATATTCAAATTAATACCAGGCAATTTAATTCTCAAGCTTGCCGCTAAACACGGAGTTGACAAGCGATCTCGTACGTTTACACCAACAAGTCATGTTTTGGCATTGGTGTTCGGGCAACTGTCGCATCATTGGGACTGAATGATATTTGAGACGCTTTGCGCAACCATTGTGGGATACTCAGTAAAATCAGGAATGCAGTTGCTCCAAGTAGAAACTGTTTTTCTCATGCCAACCGCAACCGAAATGCGGACATGGCAGAAGATTTATTTTGGGCGACACTGAAACATCTTGAGAATACAAGTCCTTTGTTTCGTATGCAGGGCAGATCATATTGCGCGATGCCTCGTCGTTTCAAGAAACTAATTAATGTTGTTGATTCAACAACAATTCAGCTTGTTGCAAACTGCATGGACTGGGCGAAGCATCGACGCAGAAAGGCAGCCGCCAAGATGCATCTGAATTTAGATTTGCGTTCTTTCCTCCCAAAATTTGTAGTGATCGACACAGCAAAGACAAACGATGCAAAAGAGGCAAGAACAGTGTGTTCCACGATAAAGGCCGGAGAGATTAAGGCGTATGTCGACTTCAAACATCTTTATGAACTGCTTATGCGTGGCGTATTCTGGATTAGCAGGGCCAAAACGAATATGAAGTATGAAGTTGTGGGACAGCATGGCGTTCCCAAAGGGAATATTCTTGAGGATTCCGTTATAAAGTTGACTGGAGTGAATACGGCAAAATGGTATCCGACAACCCTCCGTATGGTTGTCGCGATGGTTGAAGTTGACGGCAAAATGAAGAAAATGACCTTCATTACTAATAACTTTAAATGGTCCGCCAACTCTATTTGTGACTTGTATAAGGCTCGCTGGGCAGTGGAAGTGTTTTTCAAAGAAATCAAACAGACCTTGAAGCCGTCCGACTTTGTTGGCTATAATAAAAATGCTGTTCGCTGGCAGCTTTGGACTGCTTTGTTAACTTACATTATATTACGATTTATTGCCTGGCAGAGCAAATGGAATCATAGCTTTATCCGGTTGTTCACCGCGCTCCGCGGAGTGATATGGAGTCACCTCGATATGTTCAGCGTGCTTAAATGCTGTGGGACAGCAGGTGGCAAAACAAGAATGCGAGCCGCTCCGGAAATGGCATACCTACCGTGACTGGCTCCAACTTAAAGGAAATAAAAATGGGAACAGGGTATTTCTGGAAAATCAGAAAGCCCTGCTCAAGCAATAAGTAAAATCAGCAAATATTAAAATTTATGGGATGATAGTGAACTGAAAACGGACTGTCCGAAATCGACTGCCACCGCTTCCCGCTGGCGAACAGTTTTTCCGATGTCATGGAAGCGCTGAACGCCTTATATCAGGAAAAACATGATTTCCAGACGGTGACTATCGACAGCCTCGACTGGCTGGAACGCCTGATTTTAGACGAAGTTTGCCGTGAATATGGCGTGCGATCTATTGAAAAAGTTGATGGTGGCTTCTCGCGAGGTTACACACATGCCCTGACTTACTGGCGCAAAATCCTGAACATTCTTGATGCTTTACGGAATGAACGCGGCATGGCTTGCATCCTGATTGCGTATTCGAAGATCGAAAAATTTGAAGACCCGGAATCCTCCGCCTACGACCGCTATTCTCCCCGGCTGCACAAACACGCCAACGCCCTGATCTCGGAATGGGTGGACGCGGTTTTATTCGCGACCCGCAAATTCCGGACGCAGAAAGAAGACGCCGGATTCAACCGGGAACGCACTATCGCCGCCCCGATCGGAGCGGAGGGCGGCGAACGGATTCTGCGCACTGTCGGCGGACCGGCCTGCGTGGCGAAGAACCGTTTTAAGCTCCCGGCCGAACTGCCGTTGTCCTGGAATGCGTTCATGGAAACCATGACCAACGGCGGAGCGGAAAAATGATCCGGCGCAGTTGGGTTATCTACCGGTGGAAATCGCGCCGGATAGTCAGCGTCGTCTACCATTTCAGGAAGGATGCCATCCGTGATCTGAAACTCCTCAACGATTATTACGGCAGGCGGCATTACGCGATGCGGCTGACGAAAACCGATTCCGAAACCGGTAAGATCGTCAGTCAGTATCCGGCCATTGAGCTTAAAGAACTTCCCAAACAGGAGACGGGATATGGCTAAATGCGGCAGAAAATGCGAGGTCTGGAGCCGTCCCTGCGGCTACTTCAGGCCGGTTGAAAACTGGAACGAAGGTAAACGACAGGAATTCAAAGACAGAAAATTATTCAAAATCAACAAACAAACTCAAGGAGAAAAATAATCATGGCAACACTTAATTTTGACGCAAACACTGTCGAACCGAATGTAGCTTTAGAACCGGTACCCGCCGGAAAATACACCGCGGTAATTACCGAATCGGAAATCAAGCCGACCAAGTCCGGCAACGGGCAGTTTCTGGAACTGACCTTTGAAATCGTCGAGGGCGAATTCAAGGGCCGCAAAGTCTGGACGCGGCTGAACATCGACAACCCGAACGCCGACGCGGTGAAGATCGCCAGGGGAAACCTCTCGGCTATCTGCCGGGCGGTCAATGTAACGCGGCCGAAGGACTCCGCCGATCTGCACAATCTGCCGCTGGAAATCACGGTCAAGTGCAAAAAGCGTGATGACGCCGATGAGATCACCAACGAGATCAAAGGTTTCGCTCCCAAAGGCGCGTCTGCCAATCCGGCTGCCCCGCCGCCGCAGAAAAACGACGCCGCGCCGTGGAGAAGATAATAAGTAACAAGTTGAAAGTTGGGGATGCAAGTCCC
Source organism: Victivallaceae bacterium (assembly GCA_028717165.1). Lineage (GTDB taxonomy): Bacteria > Verrucomicrobiota > Lentisphaeria > Victivallales > Victivallaceae > JAHOYW01. The sequence continues at coordinate 2,935 of JAQUOK010000397.1, forward strand.
CCTTTCAACTCAAAACCGGAGTTTTTTTATTTTGGAATTTGAACTGCCATATCCGCCAAGCATCAATCATTACTATCGGCATGTCGGGCCGCGGGTGCTGATCAGCCGCGAGGGACGAAAATACCACGAACACGTAGCGGCGATTGTCAGGGCCGGGGAATGGCGGACGCTGCAATGCCCGGTGGAACTGACTATCGAGCTGTATCCGCCGGACCGGTGCGTCAGGGACGCTGATAATTTAATAAAACCGGTCCAAGATTCGCTCCAGAACGCTGGGCTGTTCGTCAACGACAGCCAGGTAAAAGACCTTCATGTGCATATGCGCGAACCGCTCCCCGACGGGCTGTGCCATGTGGAAATCAGAGAAAAAAAGAGGTGAAATCATGCAATGCCGATGCAGAAAAATAATCATAACCAGAAGAGTCGTCAACAATCTGGGCGACCCGGTTTTACGGGAAATCTGTTATTTGCTGATGGCCGGGTTCGGGCTGAAATATGTCAGGTTCAGACTGAAGCTGCCATCACTGGTTTTCGAGATGTTTATCGATGAAATCAAGCGGTTGTTGTTTGAGGCCGGGCTGGAGGCCAAGAGAGCTTAAAACAAATCGCTGTGCGAGCCGGTTCTGGTCAGGGTCAATACAAGCGTTTCATCGGTTATTAAGATAAATGAGCAGCCAGTCCGGGGCAATATGGCATTCCCGGAAACCGTTATAATTACCAGTCAAAGCATGATCCCTATTTTGGGGAGGTAATTCTTTGCCTTCAGCAAGTTGGTTGATGACTTTATTGAGGTCAGCCATTTTCATGCCGCGTTTGGCTATTTTCTTATAATCTTTTTTGAACTGCGAGGTTCTCTTGATTTAATATTTCATGAATTGAGATCCTTAACCAGGTCATCCATGCTTGTAAAAGATTTTCCTTTGCCGGAGGCCAGATTGCGGGCTTCTTCCATAGCTTTCAGCGTTTCCTCATTGGGAACGTCACGGGCAATAGCAAAAGGTATGCCCTGAGTACGAATTGCCTGGCGGACAAAAATATTGAAAGCCGTAGTGAGATTCATCCCCAAATCGGCAAACAGCTTTTCAGCTTCCTGTTTGAGCTTAGCGTCTATCCTGATGCTTAAATTAGTTGTTCTTGTAGTAGGCATGGTAATCATCCTTTGTTGTTTACAAGATAATTATAATGCTTTTGCTGTGCAAATCAAGTGCA
>JAQUOK010000398.1 GCA_028717165.1 Victivallaceae bacterium
AGAGCGCCAAAAAACTTCAATGTTTTTTTAAATACTTGTCATCGTTCCATGACAGAAATATCGGCAAGATCAGAAAGGAGGATATCCAACGTCTCTATACTTCCATTGTCACCCAAAACGGGCATACGGCCAATCGGGTTCTGTCGCTGATCAAGGTTATAATATCTTACGGGATCCAGCACGGGAATATTGAGGCTGACGTCAACGGGATCCTCACGATAAAGAAAGCGTTTAAAGAACAGCCGCGGACTAATTTCCTATCCCTGGCCGACGCTAAAAAATTAATGGCTTACCTGGATGAAAACATCAAACGCAAAACTTCGTCGACATTGGAACGGCAGCATCACCTGATCTATATCGTCAGCAAGGCCCTGATCCTGACCGGCCAGCGCAAGCAGAATGTCCTGCAGATGGAAAAAACGGAACTGGATATCGACTCCGGAATATGGACCATACCGCCGGCCAAAAACAAGACCAGCCGGGAAGTAACCTGCCACCTGGTTCCGGAACTTGTCGAACTATTGCAGCCGCTTCTGGAGAAAAATGAAAACAGCAATTATGTTTTCGTCAATCCGAAAACCGGCAGGCCGTTCACCGAAATCCGCAAAACCTGGAGCCGGATCCAGAAAGATTTGAATATCAGCGCGACCATTCACGATCTGCGCCGGACATGCGCGTCGCTGCACGTCCGCCATGGGGCCAGCATCAAACAGATCGCCGACACCCTGGGCGATTCATCGCTCGATATGGTTTCCCGGGTTTACGCCAAAACCGAAGCGTCGATTCTCAGGGAAAACGCGAATAAGCTGTCAAAGCTGATTTATGATTGAAATTGTTTATAGTCGTTTAGCCAATAATATGGATTATTAAAAGAATAAAGCCGATTATCGAAAGTACTGTTTTGCCATAAAAAAATATTGTCATTATAAGTGGCCATGCCTTATGCCATTTGAATTCGTCATCTGGCTTCATTAAACCTTTATCAATTTTCTTTTCAACGCACATAAAATAACGGTCATACACCACATAGCTGAAAAAATATTGGAACATTTCAAATAACAATGATGCGACACAAAACAACAAAACCCATCTTAACAAATCTGGTAAATAAAGGTCATTGGATACCCTCTGAGAGAAAATCCATACAACTGCAATTGCTGTATAATTCATCTGACGGGAAAGATTACCTAATTTCTCACTATGATAATCCTTTCTATCCAATAATGTTTTTAAATTCATAAAATGCGCCTCCCTGTTGTATTAAGTATAATACAAGGTATAACGCTATTTTGCAAGTTTATTAACCGCGACCTTTAGGTCCAGGATTACCAGTAGGTTTATTAGTTTGTCCCCCACGCTTACCTGCACCATCTGTAGTTTTTACTGTCCCTTTTGAACTTTTCCCTTTTGTCATGTCTTATAACTCCTTCTATGTTAATTATCTTCTGAAAATTTCCATGAACACTTGCCGCCTTGTTCGGGCTGTTTACCATCTTCAAGTTCGTTTAATTGCCTTATTAACAGCTCTTCTTGCAATATTCCGGTTATTGCGGCTTGCACATGAGCAGTTTCTGCAAGTAATGCTCGAGCATAATCTCCGTCTATACTAAGTGTCTTTGAGGCAATACTATATCTAACTTTACGAAGTTTTTGTAGTAGTTCTTTTGTTTTAGCATCCATCTTTTTACTCCTCGTCTATTGGTTCAATTTTGCTTTTATTTATAGAGTTTTTAATATTGCTGTCTATGGCTTGGGGATAACAGGCAATGATAGCTTCGTAAATAGATTCTTGCTCTTGATTCGTCAGGTTGTTTAACACTTTTACAATCTTGGCAATACATCCACGCTGTTCACCTGTGCCAAAATAATCAATTTGCATATCAGGAAAAAGCTTGAGTAAGGTTCCGAAGGTGAGATTGAGTACTGGTTTTTTCCCATTCTTTACTTTATTAATTGTGCCATGGTCAACGCCAGTTTTTTTTGCCAACTTAAGTTGCGAACCCCCGGCAAATTCAATAGCTTTATCTAGAGCTTTAAAAAATTTTTTATAGTCCATTGAAATAAATCCAATTAATAAATCAATATCAACCTACCCACAATTGGCAGTATTCCACAAAAAAAACAATAAAAGAATAACAAAATAACTTGATTTTGTGATTTAAATGCTATATTATAGGAAATAAACCACAATAAGGGGGCGCTATGTCAGCCAGAAAAACATTTATTTCTATTTCAATCACAAGTACAGAGCTGGAAAAAATCCGCTATCTCAAAACACATACTGACGCAAACACCAAAGCCGCTGTACTTAGAAAAGGTCTGTATTTCTTATTCGAACAGGTCAAACAGCAGGAAAATAACAGGCGTCTCGAAACTTCACCAGTTGAAGGCTAAACGCTAATATCATTTCAACGCCAACAAAGCGGAGGGATAGAACAGCTCTTTTTTCAGCATTAATGAAAATCGGAGCACAAAATCACTAAAGAAATAATTATTTACCCGGGCTGTGTTTTAAAGGAAGGTTACGGGCCGTTCACAACATCACCACCACAAAAAAAATAAAACCAGCTATCCGGCACAGCCCGGGTTCCTTTAACAAATCAAAACCTTAAAACAGGAGAAAGTATTATGGGATTTTGTGAGGCCTTAACGTTGGCATTTATCATCTTAAAATTGATGAACGTAATCAGTTGGTCATGGTTCGTGGTATTTATACCTATGTATCTAGCAATAGTGCTTTACGTTTTGATCATCACTGTAACGATAATCACCCTTAGGAGGAAATAACCATGTTTAACCAGATGTTTAAGTTTCACAGGAATGAAGTCCGGCTGATCATGGAAAACAATCAGCCGTGGTTCGCTGCCAAAGATGTTTGCGAAGTTCTAGAAATCGTCGATTATTTACAAGCTGTAAATGCTCTGGATGATGACGAAAGGGGTAGGTATAATATACCCACCCCCGGCGGCCAACAAGAAATGGTGGCCGTCAACGAATCGGGGCTTTATCATTTGATTTTCAAGAGTCGTAAAAAAGTGGCGCGGGAATTTCGCAAATGGGTTACTTCGGATGTCCTGCCGTCAATCCGCAAATACGGTTTTTTCATGTCCACCAGACCAAAAGACAGCGAAAAACGCCAGTTTATCGAAAGATTTTTCCCGCGTCAGGTTTTCGGCTCTACGAGCCAGGCAACCGGCTACAAAAAGTTAGTTCCGGTATTTCCCCATTTCCGTTCCTGCAAAATAGCTAAAGCCAACAAGGAATATCACCCGGATTTATTCAGTATCAATAATCAACAAAAACAAACGCCGGATGTAACGGCAGAGGAGTAAAAAATGTATTTCAAAATCGTTGAGAAAGAAATCGTAGAAAAATTTAACGATATCAGCAAAAGAATCGAAGAAAAGCGCAAACGGCTTATAGCAATTGCTGACAGCTATAATGCGGAGCTATTTACTTATAGCACTGGGTTTCGTGAATATTGTCAATTTGCCGGACTCAAGTTTAAAAAAAATGCTCCAAGTGGATTTTGCAAGCCTGACTGCAACGGAATGCAAAAACCATACCAAAGAAACAAAGAATTTTTGGATAAAATAAACTGCCTTCCTTCTGTAAAAAAGCAGGAAGCAATGGATTTATTGAATTTTCCAGCAAATGGAATTCATAAAGAAACTTTTACATTTGGAGAAAGCAACTTTCTTACAAGTATTGCTTGGGAAGTTTCAAAAGACAAAAAATGTGTAATTTTTAAATTTCCTGACAAATATTCAATACACTCTTCGCCTAAATGGATTCCTCCCAAATATGCTATTGAAATTTTATCGTCCGAATATAATCAGGTGCTTGGAGAGATTTACCATGAATAGCAGACAGGCGCTTAAAAAAGCTTTAAAAGGGGCGGACCGTCAGGCGGCAGCCAGGGCCATGGGAATAAAACTCGGAAGTTTAAACAACCAGGTGGCCGGCGAATTGCCTTATTTTCCGAAAGGAAAAACGCAGAACTTTATCGACCGCCTGTATAATTTCCTGGCCGCGGTCGAAGCCGACACCGGCAGTTTATCCCTGCTGGAATGGCTGGCGGAGGAATTCGGCTGCGTCCTGATCAGGAACCCCGCGGTCAGCGCCGCCGAATCGCTGGCCGT
>JAQUOK010000399.1 GCA_028717165.1 Victivallaceae bacterium
TTGCTTGACAGCGATTGGGCCCCATGGGACGGTTGAGACTTTTGAATTTAAACTCAAAGTCACAAGCGTCCCAAGTGTCTCAAAAGTCCCATTTTCTCAAACAATGACTTTTGTCGGGGCCGGCTCTTTACAGTTCTTAAGGCGATATTAAACAGGATTTTTTGAAAAGAATACATTTTATTTGTAATGCAGTGATGTATAGTAGGGACTTTTAAATATTGAACGCCGAACAGCGAATAAATGACATAATGAAAAAAAATGCCGGATGCAACGGCCTGATAACTGAATTTTTATGAATTTTTTAAAAAGCGAAAACTTTACCGAGCCGGGCGGTTACCGGCAGATATTGAAAGTGGCTTATCCGCTGATTATTCTCAGCGCCAGCCATACGATAATGCAGTTCGTCGACCGGCAGTTCCTGGCTTCGAATTCCACAGAGGACGTTGCCGCGGCCCTGCCGGGCGGAATTTTGTATTTCGCAATGTTCTGTTTTTTCATGGTTACGATAAATTTCACCAATGCGCTGGTGGCCCAGTTTTTCGGCGCCGGAGACATGACTTCCTGTGTCCGTTCCTGCTGGACGGGGTTTTATTTTGCGATTTTCGCCGGCGGCCTGATCGTGTTTTTTGTTCCGCCTCTGGGGAAATATATAATTCAGGCCGGCGGCCATTCCCCGGCAATCGTTTCCCGTGAAATAGACTATTTCATGGCGCTTGCGCCCAGCGGGGCGTTTATGTGTATGGGAGCGGCGTTTTTCGCGTTTTTTTCGGGGCGCGGCAAAACCGTTTATGTCGCTGTGGTGAACACGATCGGCTGCGCGCTTAACATTCTGCTGGATTATCTGTTGATATTCGGGCACTGGGGCTGTCCGAAACTGGGCATTTACGGGGCCGGCTTCGCGACGTCGCTGGCTTCGGTGTTTTCATTCCTGTGTATCCTGATAATCTTCCTGTCGGGAAACCAGGAACTTCTGCCGACCCGCAAATATCGGGCTTTCCGTCTGGACTACCTTAAAAAACTCTTCAGTTTCGGTACGCCCGCAGGCATACAGGTGCTTTGTGACGTCGGGGCTTTCACCATGGTCATTTTTCTGGTCGGACATATCAGTGACGAAGCTCTGGCCGCGACGACTATAACTCTGGCGATCAACCAGATAGTGTTTCTGCCCCTGCTGGGGTTTGCCGACGCGACATCGATAATTACCGGGCAGTTCATCGGCATGAACAAATTGAATACCGCCGAAAAGTGCGCTGCGCGGGCCTGGCGGATAGTCGCTTTATACATGTGCCTGGCCGGAGCGGTCTACCTTATCTGGCCGGAAGCGCTGCTGAAACTTTTCCGGCCGGAAAACAAGAACGCCATTGAATTCGGGGACATCCTCCGGGACGGGGCGGTGCTGCTGGCGCTGGCGGGGTTTTACAACTTTTTTGACGCGACCAAGTTCATTTTCATGGGCGCTTTGCGCGGAGCCGGGGATACCAGGGCGGTAATGTTCATTGCGATTTCGTTTTCATGGGGCGTGATGGTACCCGGCGTACTGCTGCTGATTTTTGTTTTCAAAGCTTCCGTCGTTACCGTATGGGTATTCCTCTCAATTTATGTCGTCTTTGAGTCCACGATGATGCTATGGCGCTTCAGGTCTGGACATTGGCGGAAAATAGAAATGGTGAAAAGACACCCGGCCGAAAGCGAAGTTCCTGTCAGCCGCAGCGATATTACAATATAAGGGTTAAGGATTTTTGCCTGCTGTCCGTAGCTGTAGCGGCGGACAGTCCGTGTCAGTCCGTGTCCTTATAGTAATTATTCTGTTTTTTTTATAAAAATAGGGGAAATTATCGGAACAACGTGCTAAATTATGTGTTCGCGGCTGTCTGCCGCAGATGCTGAACTTGTTAGTATTGAATGTTTAATATAAAAGCAGAGAAAAATTCATGAGCAAATACAGAACTCATACCTGCGCGGATCTGCGCAAAGGAGATGTCGGCGAAACCGTCCGTTTATCGGGCTGGATTCATAGCGTGCGTGACCATGGCGGCGTGATCTTTATTGATTTGCGCGACCATTACGGTCTGACCCAGATCGTTGTTGACCCGGCATGTGATTTCTATCAGGAACTGGAACGCTGGCGGGTTGAGACGGTAGTGTGTTTCGAAGGCAAAGTCATTGCCCGCACTCCCGAAACCGTCAACCCGAAACTGCGTACCGGCGAAATTGAAGTCGCCGCTGCGGCGATGGAAATACTTGGAAATGCCGAACAGATACCTTTTCAGGTGGCGAAGGAAGAACAGACCCCCGAAGCGATGCGCCTGAAATACCGTTTTCTCGACCTGCGCCGTGAAAAACTGCACAAGAATATTATTCTGCGTTCCGACGTGATTGCCGCCATGCGCACGCATCTCTGGGGTAAAGGTTTTCAGGAATTCCAGACCCCGATCCTGACCGCCAGTTCTCCGGAAGGCGCCCGCGACTATCTGGTTCCCAGCCGCCTTCACCCCGGCAAATTTTACGCCCTGCCGCAGGCTCCGCAGCAGTTCAAGCAGTTGCTGATGGTTGCCGGTTTCGATAAGTATTTCCAGATCGCGCCGTGTTTCCGGGACGAAGACGCCCGCGCCGACCGCTCGCCGGGCGAATTTTACCAGCTTGACATGGAAATGAGTTTTGTCACGCAGGACGATATTTTTACCGTCATTGAAGATTTGTTCGATGATATTTTCGCCCGTTTCTGCAATAAAAAAGTGGATCAGGCTCCGTTTATCCGTATTCCTTATCTGGAGGCAATGAAGCGTTTCGGTACGGACAAGCCGGATTTGCGCAACCCGCTGGAAATGATCGACGTAACGGAAGTTTTCCGCGGCTGCGGTTTCCAGGCTTTTGCCGGAGTCGTTGAAAAAGGCGGTGTTGTGCGTGCGATCAAGGCTCCGAAAGTCGCTGACAAATCCAGGAAGTTTTTTGACGATATGATAAAATTCGCCCAGTCCGTCGGAGCTAAAGGCATGGCTTACATAATCTGGACGGAAGAGGGCGAAAAAAGCCCGATCGCCAAGTTCCTCAGCCCGGAAGCCCTTGCGCAGCTCAAAGCCGGCGGCGGAGTTGAGAACGGTGATGCGCTGTTCTTCCTGGCGGATAAGGAAAAGGAAGTCATCAGTATCGGCGGCAATGTCATTCCCGAACTCGGCAGGCAACTGGAACTGCTTGACCAGGACGCGTTCAAATTCTGCTGGATCGTCGATTTCCCGATGTTCGAACCGGATGAGGAAACCGGAAAGATCGGCTTCAGCCATAATCCTTTCTCCATGCCGCAGGGCGGGATGGATGCGCTGCTGAATAAAGATCCGCTGGACATTCTGGCTTATCAGTATGACATTGTCTGTAACGGGGTAGAGCTTTCCAGCGGCGCCATCCGCAACCATCGCCCGGATATCATGTATAAGGCGTTTGAAATCGCCGGTTACGGCCGCAGCGTGGTGGATGAGAAGTTCGGCGGCATGATTAACGCTTTCAAACTCGGCGCGCCTCCTCACGGCGGGATTGCGCCCGGCGTTGACCGTATTGTCATGCTCCTGGCGGACGAACCGAATATCCGTGAAGTTATTGCGTTTCCGTTCAATCAGCAGGCGCAGGACCTGATGATGAACGCCCCTGCCGAGGCCGGCATACAGCAGTTGCGCGAGCTTCACCTGCAGGTGGTAATGCCTAAAAAACACAATAAAAACGAAAAAGATGTCTGATACGGGTTGGTATTTAAAGTTCCTGCACTTAACTTAAGCTCAAGTCAGAAGTATTGAAATAAACAACCAAAAGAGGAAGTTTGCAAATGAAAAAATTGTTCATCCTGTTGGCCGCGGTACTGGTATTGGCGGGCGTCTGCTGTATAAACTGTGAAGCCGAAGACCTGATTAATTACGTGCCTGCCGATGCGGAGGGCGTTGTTTTTATGGATGCGGCGCGCCTGTTAAATTTGTCTCATCTGCAGGATTTGCGGCAGGACAGCGCCGAATTTAACGACGGCTGGAAGGAATTTGAAGCGCAGTTGAAAACCTACGGCCTGACCCAAGCTGATCTGCCTTCGCAAATCATGCTGTTTTTCAAAAGCGACGCGGATACTCAGAACGCCGGGATTCTGGCGCTTACCAAGATTA
>JAQUOK010000400.1 GCA_028717165.1 Victivallaceae bacterium
GGCAAGTCCGAGGTTTGAGGGCAATGTCCAGGGAGTCGTCGTCCATGCCAGATAATAAGTGTTTTCCACGTCCGGAGCCTTGAAGCGGATAGTAATCGCCGGATCGGTAACGTCGGAATATCCCTGATTGGCCTCGAAGTTGGAAAGCGGGGTCGCGCAGCGCGCGCAATAAGGCAGAATTTTATGTCCTTCGTAAATAAGGCCCCTGTCCCAAAGCTGTTTGAATACCCACCAGATGGATTCCATATAATTCAGATCCATGGTGCGGTAACCGTTCTCAAAATCAACCCAGCGCCCCATGCGTTTGACAGTCTCCTCCCACTCCGAGGTATAACGCAAAACTATACTGCGGCAGGCTTCGTTGAATTTATCAATTCCGTATTCCTCAATTTCTTTTTTGTCGCGCAGGTCCAGTTCTTTTTCCATTTCGTTTTCAACCGGCAGGCCGTGACAGTCCCAGCCGAAAACCCGCTCGACATATTTTCCGCGCATTGTCTGGTAGCGGGGAACGACGTCCTTAATGGTTCCGGCCAGCAGATGCCCGTAATGCGGCAGCCCCGTAGCAAAAGGCGGACCGTCATAAAAAACGAATTCTTCGCAGCCTTTGCGGCTGTCCAGGGACTTCTTAAAGCATTGCTCCTTTTCCCAGAATTTCAGGACTTCCTCCTCCATTCCGGAAAATTCAGGATGGTTGTTTACCGGTTCAAACATTATTCTTTTCCATTTTATATTTTTTCAAAAGTTTTTATGTTATCGTATCTGAGGCGGATATTTTTCATACTGCCTTTAACCTCAACTTCAAAACTGGCCATATCTTTCTGGATGTTGTTTATCCTGACCACCCTGAATTCCATGTCCTTGAAAGTAAGCAGCCTGAAAGGCCCGAGCCTGGCCCCGCTGCTGTCAACCGCCAAACCCTGGAAATAACGCTGGGTAAAAACAGGGGCTTCCGTTTTCGCGCTTTCCTCCGCAACAGGTTCCGGTTCAGCCGGAATTTCCGATGCGGCCGGAATTTCCGATGCGGCCGGAACTTCCGCTTCAGCGTTCTGTTCCGGTTCCCCGGCATTTTCTTCTTCCTGTTCCGCGGCTGCGGGCTTCAAGCGCTGCACCTTCGCCTTTCTTTTTTCTTCCTGTTCCTGGCGGATCTCGTTAAACCTGGCAGTCATCGAGTCCGACAGGCCGATGAGCGGATCGATCTCCTGCTCTGCCGCCTCCGAAGCGATCTTAAGGCGCCATAACAACACCAGAGGATAAATATAAGGGATCAGCAGCCCCAGAAGAAAATGAAATTTCATTTTATGTTTTCTGGTCTCGGCAATCGTCGCCGCCAGGCAGGCGCTGCCGAGAAAGAAAATGCCGATCAGCAGAATTTTCAGGATAAAATGCCAGTCCAAGGCGACATCGGCATAGAACAAAATCATAACGTAATCCACAATGCCAAACCATATATCCCGCAAATAACCCAGAAATTCAGCAATCATAGTTGATTCTCGTTTTTTTAAGTTTTAAGTTTCAAGGGTTAAGGAATCAGTTAGCTGTTGTCAATATCCGATCTGCCCAACCCTTTATCAGCACATAAACCTGCAATCCCGGTTAATATAGCAAAAAAAACAGATTTTTCGAATAATGAGCAATTAAAAATCAGTAAAAACAGGAAACAAAAAATCATATTCGCTTGATTTAACAGCAATATCAGCCTATCATAAAAGTTAAACAATAACTTCCATGAAGGTGAAATAATGCTAAGTAAACTGCTGATATCCATGGCAATATTCTGCTGTTCAATTTATGCTCATGCTTTTGACCTGAACAACAGCGAGCTCGTAAGCCGCATGCAGGAGGTCGGGGATCAACTGGCCGCTGCGGTAAGTTCAATAGATAATGAGTTTTCCGCCAGACAGGCGCTTCCCCAGTTGGAAACACTGTCAGCCGAATTTCGCCGTCTCCGCGCTGAGTTCTCCAACCGCCAGCAGGCAGACCCGACAAACGTCATCAGATTTACGACCGATGTTGCGGTCACCATGAATAAATTGAAAAGCGCCCTGCTGAAGCTTAAGGCAAACGAAGATATCCCCTTTGAATTAAGAGAAAAAATAACGAACCTGATCCATATTAGTTTAAAAGCGGATTATTCCTGAACGGCAAGCCCCAGCAGCAAACGGATACCGATATGGGCCTGAACCGCGGCAGCCTGCGCAACTCTTGAAGCTATCGTTCCGTTTTTTTCATTCGTTTCGCTGCTGCCGTCCCCGACGATATAGAGATTTCCGGGGCCTTTGCGGACTTTGATAGCCCCACAGGGCCCCAGCCCGGCAAGCCCGGAAACGGCAATTACCGGAGTTTCCGGCCTTTCGCTTAATGCGAAATTCGCCAGCATGGCTTTGGCGGCCGCATCATCGAAACACTCGAATATGACAGCGGTTTTTTCAGGGATCAGTTCACAGTTTTCCGGCGTAAGTTTTTCTTCAATGGCGGTAATTTCAAGTTCCGGGTTTATTCTGAGGAGGTTTTCCTCCAGAGCTTTCACTTTGGGCATACCGACCTGGTCGCGGAAATACTGCTGACGATTGAGATTGGAAGGTTCAACCCGGTCGAAGTCAACAACGGTAATTCCGCCTAACCCGGCACGAGCCAGCAGGACACAGACGTTTGACCCCAATCCGCCGGCGCCGGCAATAAAAACGCTTTTTCCCCGGAGAACTTCAGTAACTCCGGGAGGATTCGCTGAAAAAAAGTCCATTTTCAGTTATCAGTTATCAGTTTTTAGTTTTCATACCGATTTGCAATCTAAAAGATAGTTATTACCGAAAATCCGGTTTTCTCGGATTGCGCCTCTGGAGACAGGGCGGCTACATCTTTTACGTAATATTCAGGTTCACCAAGCCACGGCTGTCCCCAGCCGTGCTTGTCTTTTACGTAATCTATAAGGAAAAATTCCGTTCCTTTACTAACCTTTAGATCGCAAATTGGTATCGGTTTTCAGTTTTTTGCCTTCTGCTATTTTACTGATTACTGCACCCTGATTACTGATTACTTAAAATCATTTTCAATTTTCAGCTCACTTCCCACGGCTCACGTTCCCTATCCGCCGCTTACGAAAGCAAAAAGTTCCACCTCGTCACCTTCGGCAAGAACGACTTGCGAAAAAGTTCCGGCTTTGATTATTTCCTTGTTTACGGAAGCCAGCACCCTGCCGGCATCCAGTTTTTTCCCGGCAATAAGCCCGGCAAGCGTTTCCCCGTCTTTCAATCCAAGCGTTTTTCCGTTTACTCTGACTTTCATCCGATGCACCTGTCCCAGTATTTTATTACCGTTTCCAGGCCGCGTTTTTTCAAGTCGCTTTCTATTTCCGCAACCGTCCTGGTATCATTGAGCATAAACTGCCCGACATCCTTTTCGGCAAGCTGGGCGTAACCGCCCGGAGTAACCCTGGAACCGGCGCTTATGTTCCCGGCACAGCAGACGGCCATCCGGGTTCTGAACTCCCGGTTTTCACGAGTCGAAATCGTCATATCCGCTTCCGGAAAAACTATCCTGAAAGCCAGCATCATTTGTTCGAGTTCCGATTCGGAAACCGGGGCGGGCGGCTGAAATCCGGTACCGACCGGGGTTATGCGCGGAAAGGAAAACTGGATCCTGCTTTTCCAGAAATGCTTCCTGAGCCATATCGCATGCGCCGCCAGTGAAGCGCTCTCCGAACGCCAGTCGTAAAGTCCCAGCAGGAATCCGATCCCCAGATTCCGTATTCCGGCCCCGCCGCCGCGGGCAATCGCGTCAACGCGGTTTAAATAATCGCGTTTCGGCCCGGAAGGATGCAGTTCCTCGTAAAGTTCCCGGTTATAGGTTTCCTGGTAAAGAGTCAGGCCGTCAACCCCCGCTTCCGCCAGACGTTTGTAACCGTTCACGTCAAGCGGGAATATTTCGATTGCCAGATAGGAGAAATATTTTTTCAGTTCCCTGACCACCTTTTCCAGAAAATCCGGCGGCAGACTTTTCGGGTCTTCACCGGCCACCACCAGAAGGGAGTCGATGCCCAAAGCTTTTATCGCTTCGGCTTCTTCGATTATTTCCTCAAAAGTCAGGGTTTTGCGCGGCGATTTGTTTTTTCTGCTGAAATCACAATAGGCACAGG
>JAQUOK010000401.1 GCA_028717165.1 Victivallaceae bacterium
AAAAAGAAAAATCTTAACACTTAAAACTCCCCGGCCAAGCCGGGAATAAAAAGGCGGATGTAACGCCATGGCCGATAAACAACTTAAAATTGAATTGAGCGCGGAGACCCAAAGGGCCTTGAGCCGGATTGTTCCCCTGAAGGACAACCTGGACGAAGTCAGGGACCGCGGCGGAAAAGCCGAAAAAGGTTTGCGCAAAATCAATAATTCGGTCGGCGGCAAGCCGTCGCGGATGATCGACAAGCTTAATAACAGCCTCAAGGATACCGGCGGACACCTGCTTAAAATCGGGAAGTACGCCGCCGTTGGCCTGGCCGTCGCGGTTGCCGGCGCTTCCACGGTCGCCGGGGCTAAGGTCATTCAGCTCGGCGTCAAGATGGAGCAGACCCGTTTAAGCTTCCAGACCATGATGGGCGAAGCCGCCAAGGGCAACGCCGTGCTCGGCATGCTCAATGAAATGGCGAATATTACGCCGTTCAGCAATGACGAAGTCGTGACCGCCGGTAAAACGCTGCTGTCTTTCGGCATCCAGGCGGAACAATTGCGCGGCAATCTCAAGATGATCGGGGACGTTTCCGCCGGTACCGGAAAAAGTTTTACCGAACTTTCCGCGATATTCGGTAAGGTATTCGCCAAAGGCAAAGCCGATTCGGAAGCCCTTAATCAGATGTCCGAGGCCGGGATCCCGATCGTCAAAACCCTGGGGGAAATGTACGGCAAGACCGGCGCGGAAGTCTATAAAATGGCCGAAAACGGCGAACTCGGAGCCCAGACCATCCAGGAAGCGTTCCGGAAAATGACCGGCGAGGGCGGCATATTCGCCGACATGATGGCCAAACAGTCGGAAACCGTCGGCGGCTTATGGTCCACCGTTACCGGCAAACTGGAATACTTCGCCGCCACCCTCGGCGAACAGGTGACGCCGCTGCTGAAGATCGGCCTGCAGTACATCATGGGCTGGGTTGACGAGCTTCTCGCCATGGCCAGGGACGGCCGCGCCGTCCAGTACCTTGCCGCCATGGGCATGACCGGGGTTATCGCCGTCGGCAATATACTGAAATTCCTTAACAACCTGCGCGAAGCCGGAACTTATACCTGGCAGACGCTGGGGCGGCTCGGTTCCATTTTCTTTGAGTCTCTCCAGGGCTTGGCCTCCAGTATTATAGTCGGGATCGTGGATACCGCCCTGGCCGGAATTAATCTCTTAATCGACGCCCTGAACAAAATTCCCCGCGTTAATATAGATAAGGTCAAAAGCCCGGAATGGGTGGAACAAATGCGGCAGTGGCGCGATATGTCGGATGACCAGATTATGGCCGATGTCAAGGGGCTTTTCGGCGGTGACCTGAAGGAATCGCATGCCCGGGCCGACGCCAAAAACGAGGCCATCGATAAAACCGTCGCGTCCATAACCGAAAAAATCGGCAAATGGCAGCTTGAAACCCAGGATACGATCGCCCGCCGCCGGCTCGACGAAAAAAAGTATGAAGCCGGCCTCAACGGCGGCGGCATCGAGGACGCCGTCGCGAAAATCGCCGGCAAAACGGATAAGGACAAGATCAAGGCCGAAAAGATCAGCTTCGACCGCCTTACCAAAATGGGGCTGTACAATTTCGGGGAAGCCAGGGCGAACCCGATAAAAGCCGTTGACGTCGAACGCAACAACCTGCTCAAACAGATACTGGACGCCGCCAGGAATACAAGCACAACGACAATATTAGCATAGGATGATGAAATGAAACCGACACTGCCCAGAAAACCGACGCGGGACGTCGACAAAATAGCCGCCTCATGGCTCTGCCGCCTCCTTGACTGCGTCGAATACGCCATGAATTTCCCGCAAGGCGACGGCAAAAGCACTTACCGTAACGGCGGCACCATTCACGGCATCGACCAGTCCGGAAACTCCCTCGAAAACGAAAGCGAAACCGGCGACGCCTACAACGGGTATTTCAAGGTAATCCAGACTGACACGAATAAAATTAAGGTGGTTTACGGCTACGACGAAAGCGCGGAAAAATGCGGCTATGCGACAATTAACGATCTTGTTTTTGAGGTTGATGCAGCGGAACTGACTATTACCGGTAATGCTTTTATTTATCTGCAATCAGTCGCGACCCAAAGCGACGATGACTGGGTTGCGCAGACGCCGACAATAAAGCAATCCGCCTCTTTCCCGACTTACGAGGAAAACAAATATAAGCGGCTGCTGGCTAATGTTTATTTTTCAGACAATGCCATAACTAAAATAATTCAGCAGCAGCACGGCCCGGTTAACGGCGATACTTCAGGAGAATGTTAATGCAGAAATGGCGTAAAAACCGGAGAAAAGTAAAAATGAACGGCCAGGACGTTTTATGTAATGAATGTCCGTGCGAAGTCCAATGGGTTGCCCTCAGCGGCAGCGTATCCCTTTTTTCATATGACGGCATCAACTGGAAACACCGCTCTGCATTCGAAGGAGAAGGGCTTGGTGGGCCCACTTATAATGGAAACCTTTGGATCGCTGGAGACAACACGAAAATATATACGTCTCCGGACGGCATCAACTGGACGGGGAGAACATCTCCTCTTACTGTTGTTTATGATGTCGCTTGGAACGGTTCGATATGGGTCGCGGTTGGAATTGGGGGCACTTATCATATCGCCACGTCTCCGGACGGCATCAATTGGACGGGGAGAACGTCTCCTCTTGATTATTATGCAAATGATGTTGCCTGGAATGTTTCGATATGGGTCGCGGTTGGAAGCGGCGGTACATATAATATCGCCACGTCCCCGGACGGCATCAACTGGACGGGGAGAACATTATCGCCGACCACGACGGTATCAAAAATCGGATCCTCAATCGCCCCCAATCTTTACCCGCCGATAGGAGTTTAAATGGATAATATCAATCAATTAAAAAAAACTATTGCCGCATTAAGCCAAAACCCGGATGAAGCCGAGACGGTTAAGGCATTGAAAAGGCAATTAAAAGATGCAGAAGATAAGGCTTGCAAGTTCATGGTTGATACCGGAAAGCCCAGATTTGAAAATCATCCCTGCAAGGGCAATGCGATAAAATGTTCTCATCCCGATCTTGACCGGGAAACAAAAAACAGGCTTTCGGAAATAATGACAACCAGAAAATGCAATGCAATGAGTTGTAAGTATTTTACTGCCGGGAGCGACGGTCGCCAGTCCGGCACGTCCGACGCGTCCGTGTCCGTCCGTGATAATCCGTGTCCGTACGATCCCTTATAACCTTTAACCCTTTGGAGATAACAAAATGATTTTATACAATGAACTTACCGGAAACCGGCTCACTGACGCCGGGGCGATTGACCGCACAACGTTAAAGATCAGTTATGACGTTTACGCGTCATGGCCGGTTAAATTTGTCGAAGAGGATGGCGTAACCGCGGTTGACGTATCCGACGCGACCGCCTGGAAAGCGTCTATCGACGACGACTTCGACCATTCCAGCGAAGTTATGGCGCGGACGCTAGATGCTGGCATAGATTCATCCCAGGCCGCTGACGGCATAATTGCGCCTGTCCTTGATACTTATACCGCTGAATATTTGGCGGCGGTCGGGACAATCGAAAAAATCACCGCTTATTTTGAGTTGCGGGGATTTAACGCGGAAGGCAAGGTTGTTCACGAATGCCGGTTTTCCATTCTGGCTTATAACACCATCGATCCTGAAGGCGAATCGGAACTTGACCCGCCGTCTGATGACGCGAGCAAAACTTGGGCTGAAGCCATACTGGTGAAGCGAGACTTTTCCGGCTACGGCACTAAAACTGAGCTTGCCGATAATGATACGGCTCTGTTTAACAATTCTGCCGACTCTGGCAATCCAATTGTCGTTACCTGCCTGAAAATCTGGAATTATATCAAAGGCAAGGCCGACGCGGTTTACGCGGCGATCACGCACGCCCATATCATCGGGGACGTTACCGGGCTGCAAACCGCCCTAGACGGTAAACAGGACGCATTGGGTTTTACCCCGGCGGACAGCGCGATCACCGTCAACGGTTACGCTTTGACCGAAAACATTACTCTTGACGCCGACGATCTGGCGGACGGTACGACCAACGCCGTTATCACGCTGACGCAGGAAACCAATTTTGAAACGGCATA
>JAQUOK010000402.1 GCA_028717165.1 Victivallaceae bacterium
GCTTTCCCCAGCCGTGCCGGGTTTAAACAATGGACAACAAAAAATATCCGAGCAGAGCCGGAATCCGCCGGGACGATGAAAAAGAGCTTCTTAATTACAAGAAAGCAATGGACTTTATTTCAAAGTATCTCGGCAAGGATGACCCGGTTTCAGAAGGTCTTGTCCGCGAACTCCATAAAATAATTGTCCGCGGAGTCCGGGGCAGTATCTATACGCCTCCGGCTCCTTTCGACGTTCCTTTCCTTATGCGTGAATTTGTCGAATGGATAAACCGTAATATCCGGGAAGCATCCCCGGTATTGACTGCCGGGATCGCGCAGTTTCAATTTGTCCATATTCATCCGTTCGTTGACGGCAACGGCAGGACAGCCCGGCTCCTCTCAACGCTTATCCTATACAAAACCGGCTATGATTTCAAACGCTTGTTTACAATTTCAGAATATTACGACCGGGACCGTCCGGCTTATTATAAGGCGATTCAATCGGTACGCAATAAGCAAATGGATATGACCACCTGGCTTGAATATTTCGTAAATGGGCTCCGCTCCCAAATGAAAGAGATACAGGAGAAAGGAAAAGGTATTATCAAAAATGACGCTGCTTTGCAGAAACTAAAGCAAAAAGACCTTAACGAGCGTCAGCGGAAAGCGGTTAAATTTCTTTTGCAAAACGGTAAAATGACAGTAAGCGACTATCAGGCGCTAAGTTTCTGTATTCGCCGGACTGCTCAACGTGATTTAAAAGATTTAGTCCGGAAAAACGTTATAAAAGTAATGGCTTCAAGTCCGACCAACCCGACAAAATACTATGTCTTACTGTAACGGCCTGCGGTGACACTACTGCGACATCTACTGTGACATTACATCGCCATGAGCTGCTTAGGGTAAGTCTAAAACTGAATAGAAATAGCGTAGCGGTTTATGTCGAATCAGAGCTTGACAGAAAGGCGGTAGTTTCTACACTTTGGTACAGATTTTTGTGAAGAACCGATAAAACAGGAGAGGGCGGCACATATAGAGGCACACGGATTTGCCTTTGAACGGCAGAATTTGACATTATCTGTCAAAAACGATCTTTTAAAGAAAAATGTGCAAGTACTTGGTATTGCAGCGAGTTGTCATGGATTGTCAATGGTTGGCAAGGATAAAAACTGGTCGGGGTAGCAGGATTTGAACCTGCGACCCTCTGCTCCCAAAGCAGATGCGCTAGCCAAACTGCGCTATACCCCGATTCGGTCAGAAAACTTATTATACCCGCCTTTGAAAAATAAACAAGCCGGAAAAAGAAAAAAACTAAATCCCGCTGCCCGGATTGCGGTTTTCCCATGAAGCAGGATAGTTCTGGGGTATGCTGCTGTAACCGCGCCTTTCGATCGGAGTATTACAGGACGTGAGAAAAGCTGCCAGAAGAACCGAAACAAACAATATATATATGCTATTTCTTTTCATTTTTCTTACCAGCTTTATCAGCAGGAACTGCAGGTTGGGATGAGGTTTTACCAGCCGGAGGAGTTTCAGGCTTCTGGGCGGTTTCAGCGGCTTTGTCTTTTTCTGTATCCGCCTTGGGAGAACTGGGAAAATAACGTTCCTGCAGGGTGTTTACCAAGTCGTATTGAAGCATTTCATGAACTTGCAGGAAAACCGCCGCCCCGAGAGCAAAGACAGTCAAAATAATTATGACACAAAAGGTTTTACTGGTAAACACGATTTTCCCTCCCGGTTATTTCGCCGCCGTAATAGCGTCAACTTGCGCCTCTGAAAAGAATACTGAGTCGCCAACCGCTACGCTTTGCCCTTTGACCGTAGATATCACGTTGGCGATAGAACAGTCTTCATTAACTTTCATGAGTTTTATCTCACCAATATATTTGCCGTTGGGAGATTCAATATTACGGGCGACAATCATTTGGGCGTTGACCGGAATTACAGGATTGGGCTTGTTGACTTTAGTGCCGATCTTCTGTTCAACAATAGTTCCGGAACCGATGTCAATGACAACAAAACCGTATTTGCGGTCGACTTTGATAATTTTGCCCTGAACCGCAAGACGCGCATCTTTAGAGCCGTCCAGCCAGGGATCTACGACTACATCGATATCTTTATCGCCGTTAATGATCTTTTTCAGACGCTTTATTTCCAGAATTTTCTTTTTCATCAGCTCGTTCAGGCCGTCAATCCGTCCGTCTCTGGCTTTTATCGTCTTCTGCAAAGCGGCAACTTTGTCACCTTCAGACCTGAGAGCGCTTTGGGCTTCAGAATACTTATCGTTGAGTTTCCTTACCGCTTCGACGACTTTAGCCGTTGAGCTTTTGTAAGATGAACCGCTGAAATTCAGTTGAGACGATTCGCCGGTTGCGGAATATATAGTCAGGAACTGTCTGTCCGCATCCTGAATACGGTCGTTAATAAAATTTATTTTCTGGTTGAATTTGTTTATTTCACTGGTATAATTCGAGCCTTTAAGAGCGCTGACGGTCAGATCCACGCTGACTTTCCGGGCGCTGTCGCAGATTTTCTGGAGAATTTCATTTTGGCGTTCCGTAACGTCCTGAACCTTGCTTACCACCGCGCTGGTATTCGCCTGGTAACTTTTCAGGGCCTGAAAGTCGGCTAAAGGCTTAACGTTGTCCATTTCAACGGTTTCGGCAATATTTCTGAGGGCTTTGGCCATGCTATCGCGTTCCGCCACGACGTTGGAGGCGTGTTCCGGCAGTTTGGGGAGTTTCTGGTCTAAATCTTCATATTTATTATGTTTGAGTTCTTCCACAGTAAGCATCTTGGCGACTTCAGTGCCGCTGCCCTGGTCAAGAGAGGCCGCCGATTTGTTTACCGTCTGTGCCATCTTTTCCCATCCGTCGATCAACTGCGCGCGTTTTTCATACAAAAAGAAAGAGAAAACGGCAGTGGCGACGGCTAAAAGCAGAATTAGGATACTAAGAAAAATGTTAAGCACTTTCATTTAAAGACTCCTGTCACTATGTCAGAATATGTATTATAGCCTGTTCAAATTGCGAAAAGTGAATATATAGTGCTTACAGTTAGCATTAAAAAAACAAAAAGCAAATTCCAAAACATTTAACATTTGCTTCTTTACGCGATTTTTTCCGTTTTCTAACAAAAAAAAGCCGATACCTTTAACGGATACCGGCTAAAAATATTCTATTTTTAAATCAGCTATTTTTTGCCTTTCTGGGAGGCGGCAGCTTTTTCGGCTGCAATAGCTTCCTGCTTTATGGTTTCAGAGCTTTTGAAAGTGTCCTTTCCGAAGTTGATAAGGAATGAAAACGGCCAGAGCCCGTCTTTATTCAGATTTACCAGCCCGAACTGGAACTTTGCGTTTTCGCTTGAATTTACCAGACCGATCTGCCAGCCTTTTTTACCGGCGCTGTTGACTACGCCGATCTGGGAACCCTGAACTTTGCCGCTGCAGACGTTGACAAGCGATACCTGAGCGCCTTTCACGTCCTTTGCCAGAGCTACGCAGCTCATTTGGAGCCCGGTGATGTCATCAGTTCCGGCGCAGAACAGTGCCAGTTCAAAACCTTCCACGTAGCCTTCGCTGTAAGTAACGGGGAGGCCCAGTCTGAAACCCTTGACGTTAGCAGTTTTCATGGAAGTCGGAACGCCAAACCAGATACCGAGGTCCATAGCGCTCCATTCTTCTGCCATGGTTGAAAATCCGAGACAAAGTGCAAATACCGCGATTAACATTTTTTTCATTTTTTCTCTCCTTTCCCCTTTTTTGCTTAAAAAAAAGGATTATGATTAAAATTCATAAATAACACGTTAAACAGAAACGTCCCTCTATAAACTTCCTCCTTATTTGTTTCAGGTTAATTTTTTTTCTAACGTGCGTATTTTAACGAAGAAAATATTTTCCCGGTAAAATTACGCAGGCATATGGAAAAAACCCATCGAATTTTCTCCACAGTATAAAAATAATGCATAATAACCGAAAATGCAACTTTTCTTTCAATCTTTGAGTATTTTTTCTATTCACGCTCAGCGGTTCCGAATGAATATCCTGAAAATACCCGGCATTCGTTCGTTTTAAAATTTGGGCAGGCTCCGCCCTTGCCGAACCGCGGCATTAAATCATAAAGAGTTTTTGGGAAGGCGGGTAAAAAT
>JAQUOK010000403.1 GCA_028717165.1 Victivallaceae bacterium
CGAAATTTCCGCGATTTTCCTGACCTTGCAGCGGCATTCGCCGGCAATTGCGGAAAAAACATTTTTCAGCCCTTTGGCGCTTTTTTCATTCAGTTCGAGGTTTTTGCTGATCTTTTTCCAGTTCCTGTCCCTGGGAGCGGTTTTATAGTAGGCGAAAAGTCTTCTCATGCAGGCGGTGACGCAATCCTGAGGCGCTTTTTCCTTCAGCATCGGGACGTTAAGGCAACGGTCGCCGCCGGTATCGGTTTCCGTCTCGGTGTCCGGAACCGTTTTTACGTCTGATTTTTCAGGAAGCGGCCCGCTTGGGGCTTTAGAGGAAGTGAAAGAAAAACGATGGAAGACGGAAATTACTATTTTTCCGGGAGAAAACCCCTTTTCCGGGCTTTGGGAGTAACTGTATCTGAGCGCGATATAATATTCGGGGGATTTCCAGGAATAAGTGCAGCGGTGTTTATTTCCCGAATCGTGCCTGACGGTTTTAGGTTTTCCGAATTGGTTTGTTTCGTTTATCTGTGTTTCCAGAGAACTTATTTGTTCGAGATATGCTTTCTGATCCAGCGGCGCGTCTGTCCGGGCTAAAGTCAGATACATGCCCTGAAGTTTATCGGAACTGAAAAGGAAAGATCCCCAGATGACCGCCCGTCCCATAAAAAAAAGTTTTGTTTTTCCCGTATCTGATTTATAAATAAGGTTTTTTTTAAGGGCGGTTCTCCATTGGTAGGATTCCGGAGAACCGAAGGCGGCTTTAAACTTGTCCGGCGGCAGCGTCCAGAAATCGGCGGCGTTTTCCTGTATGCTTTTATACAGGTCCTGCCCGGACAGCAGGGCGCATGAAAAAATCAGAGAGCTTATTGCAAATATTTTTTTCACGGTTTTCTCACAGCCTGGGGAGTAAGTGCGTAAGCCATGCCGGTTATCGCCCATGCCCTTTCCCAGGAAATTCTCTTGAATTCATAACCTTCCCTCAAACTGTCCGAATAAATGACTTCATTCTTTTGGGGGTTGTAGCCTATTATCAGACATAACTGTCCGCCTATTTTCTGGGTGCTTTCCGGACTTTCCAGAAGTCCCAGCATCACGCCCCACAACACCGGCGTTCCCTGGTCTATGGAGGCTTTGACGTCCAGCTTGAATTTTTTAAAACCCTTCGGGTCGTATTCCACTTTTGCCCTTGCCATAATGTCTCCGTCCGCCATCCGGATCATCTGATTGTAACTTGACAAATTGGCTACATTTATTTCATTTTTGCCGGCTTTTTGGGCATATTCGTTATACTTTCTTATAAGCTCCATTATTTTTACGTCTTTTATTAACGGTACGAAATTAAGTATCTCCCTGATCTGGAAACCGCATTTTACGGCTGCGCTTTTCAGCGCCTTTTCCATATATTCAAATCTTCCCTTCAGCGTGGAGTCTTCGGCAACCTGGGCGAGAACACTTTTATCGATATTCATATTGTAATATTTCTGCAGCCGTTCGACGCAGTCGGTAACGGAATAACTCTGTTCTTCCTTGCCGACGCCGGGAACCAGCAGATAGCGGTCGCCGTTTTGGTTTGTTTTGACTGAATCGTTTTTTATCCCCGCGGCATTAACTGTACAGAAAGTCAAAAATAAAAAGAATGCGACGCCTAAAATTTTCTCCGGATTTTGCATTTTGTCTCCTTTTGGGTTTTAAGATTATGTCAGCAATATTTCAGGGTTTAACGTTTTTTAGGGATAAAAACATAAGCCATTTGAGTCATTGCCCATGCTTTCTCCCAGGATATTTTTTTTAAATCATGCTTTTGTCCCCAACTGTCCGAATAAACGATCTCTCCTTTTTTCGGGTTATAGCCGATTATCAGGCGCATATGCCCGCCTACCCTTTGAGGTAATTCAGGTTCTTTTATCATACCCAGCATTACACCCCATAATACCGGCATGCCGCTGTCTATCGTGTCTTTTGCTTTTGACTTGAACTTTTTGAAGCCGCTCTCATCATAACTGACTCTCGTCTTTATCAGAATATCTTCATCCATTGTTCTGAATAATTGATTATAACCTCTTACCCGGCGGATATCAATCTCTTTTTTACCGGCGCGCTTCGCAAAGCGGTTGTATTTTTTTAGGAAATTTATTATTTTGCGGGTTCCGATAAGCGGAGAATATTCGACAATATCCTTGACGTAAAAGCCGCATTTGGCGCCGACGCTTTTCATGGACTTTTCAATATCTTCAGAACGTGTTCCCCAGTTCGAGGTATTAGCGGCCTGGGCAAGGATGTGCTGGTCAATATCAACCTGATAATATTTTAATACCCGCTCGGCACAGGCGACAACGCAATATCCCCGTTTCCCCTGATCGACCATGGGGATTTCAAGATAGCGGTCGCCGTCGCTGTTAGTTTTTACCAGGGCCTCAAAGTCTCCGGCCTGGGCCTTTTTCGCCGCCGTCGCGTCGAAAATTTTCTTGTCTTTGTAAATATCGAGCGTAATATAATGGGCCAGGAAATTATATTGACTGGCGCCGTCATAGCTCCACTTAAGAACGGCGTAGGCCGACGGCGTATTCCAGTAACAGGAATAACAGCGGGCGCTGTTGAGCAATTCTACTTTAATGCGGCTGTGGCTTGTTCTGAAAAATTTATTGAGGGAAGCGCGCAATTCGTCCAGGAATTTGAGAAAAGTATTTTTATTCTCCGCAAAAGCTGTGTTGGTGGGGCAGGATTTATTATATATATTCAGGGCAAGGCTTTCCAGTTTATCGTTACCGAAACTGAAATCCGCTTCAGTGATCTGCCATTTCTGGAAATAAAGCGGAGCACCGGAACGGTTCGCCGCGTAATGGAGAGAATTTTTCCTGGTGCTGTTCCAGCGGTATAATTTGGTGGAACCGTTGTCTTTCTGGAAATCATTACTTGAGGTTTCCCAGGCGGCGGCCTGGTTTTTGTCGAGAAATTCGGCGATATCCGGCGCGGCGGCGGTAAGCGCCGGAAGGACGGTCAGGAACATCAGTTTGCTGAGGCAGATTTTAACAGTTTTTTTCATTCAGCACCACGTTAAAGATTAATATGCCCGCGAATTGTCTCCTTCAATATAATTGACATACGACTGATTGACTACCTTGTTGCCTCCGGGAGTCGGGTAGTCTCCGGTAAAGTACCAGTCGCCGAGATGGTTGGGACAGGCGGCATGCAGATCTTCTATCGTCTGATATATGAACTGAATTTCCGCTTTTATGGTGCTGGCGGTCAGAAGCCTGGCGATCCGCGCCGAAATTTCGTCTGCGCTGAACGGCGCATAGATTTTTTTAACGACGTTGACCATTTCGTTCATCGGCAGTTTCAGTTGTTCCCTGGCTTCCTCGTAAACCTCCGACAGCAGGTCTTCCATGCCGCGCTCCCTGATCAGCTCTACGGCGGCTTCGAAAGCGATGAATTTGCCGAGTCTGGCCATATCGATTCCGTAACAGTCCGGGTAACGGATCTGCGGAGCGGAGGAAACTACGACAATTTTTTTCGGCCGGGTACGGTCGAGTATCCTTAAAATACTGTTCCGCATGGTTGTTCCGCGGACAATGGAATCGTCAATAACCACCAGGGAATCGACGTTCGGGCGGACTACTCCGTAGGTCGTGTCGTAAACGTGGGTAGCCAACTGGTCGCGCGAGGCGTCGCTGCTGATAAAGGTGCGTAATTTGGCGTCCTTGACCGCGATTTTTTCAAAACGCGGAGTGAAGTTTATAACTGCCGCAAGTTTTTCGTCGCTGAGATTCCTGTTTTTTTTAAGAGTTTCGACCTTGATCCGGTTGCAGTGGGCTTTGAGTTCCTCGGTCATTCCGAAAAAACAGGTTTCGGCGGTATTCGGAATGAAGGAGAAAATACTGTTTTCAATATCGTTATCCAGAGCTTTGAGGACAGCGGGAACCAGGCGTTTTCCCAGATCCTTGCGTTCCCGGTAAATATCCCTGTCCGTACCGCGCGAAAAATAGATCCGTTCGAAGGAACAGGATTTGCGCGGCAGCGGCGCAATAAATTTTTTCAGGCTGGAACGGCCGTCTTTGCGGATGATCAGGGCGTGGGCCGGCGGGATTTCCCTGATTTTGTCCCACGATACGTCAAATGCGGTTTGTATCGGGGGGC
>JAQUOK010000404.1 GCA_028717165.1 Victivallaceae bacterium
AATATATAACGGCGTATACAGCCTGACGGTCCTGCCGAAATGCATTCTGCGGTAAGTCTCGGCCACCGGGCGCATTTGGTCAAGCATAGTCCCGGCCGCCGGAGAAATCAGGTTCAGCAGATCCTGGAAACCGCGCCGGGTTTTGCGCAATGTATTCATAACCGCATCAGCGTTGACCCCGGCAAGGTAACAACTGATTTCGTCTTCAGTTTTTTTCAGATAAGGCAGCATAATTTCTAAAACAGTTCATTAAAAGTGTTCTGCGGAGAAGTAGCGGCGGCGCCAAGCGAAGCGGCGGCAGGCCCGGCTTCAACCCCGAACTCCGCGCTTTTGACCGCCAGAGCAAAAGCTTTTGCCATAAGCTCAGGATCGCCGGCAGCGGCTATGGCGGTATTCACCAGCACCGCGTCCGCTCCCATCTCAATGGCGGCAGCGGCATGCGAGGGCAGGCCGATCCCGGCATCGATAACCACGGGAACGGTCGCCTGTTCGATAATTATCTGAAGCATGGTTTCAGTCTTCAGCCCCTGATTGGAACCGATCGGAGCGGCAAGCGGCATTACCGTATGGACGCCGACGTCTTCGAGGCGTTTCGCCAGTACCGGGTCGGCATTGATATACGGCAGGACAATGAAACCTTTCCTGACCAAGATTTCCGCGGCTTTCAGGGTCTCCACCGGATCGGGCAGCAGATAGGTCGGGTCGGGATGAACTTCCAGTTTTATCCAGTTATGGCCGGCGGAACGCCCGAATTCGGCGATCCTGACGGCTTCTTCCGCGTCGCGCGCGCCGGCGGTATTGAGCATTATCCTGATTTTCGAGGTATCTATGGCGGCGAGAATATCATCATCCTTATTCTCAAAGTCAATCCGGGTAAGGGATACGGTTACAAGCTCCGTACCCGAAGCGGCAAGGGCGTTTTTCATTGCTTCCCGCGACGAAAATTTCCCTGTACCGAGAAAGAGTCTGCTTTTAAATTCGACATCAGCTATTTTAAGCGCTTTCATTAGCAACGGCCTTCAGTTAGGTATTTTTTCAAACTGTTAAAATAACATCGATTTGAAAATATGAAAACGAATTCAGAAAATATTCAAGGCAAATAACCAATTCTCTTTCAAAAAGACGGAAGTCTCATAACCAGGCAGGCGGGGAAGACATCACTTTGGGGAGCCTGAAGCAGAGCGAAAGGCAAAACCACTTTTTGAAAAAAGCGTTTTTTTCTTCCCCGGCACTTACCGTCCAACTTACCGCTTACTTATTTTTCCCGGTTAACCAGGAAAAAAGTCAGTTCAAGAAGCGCCGAACGGTATTCATTATCAGGGAATTCGCTGAGGATTTTTGTAGCCTGGGCAATATAATTATCGGATTTTTCACGCAGATAAGCTTCCGCGCCGCAGTCCAGCATCAGTTTCCGCACCTGATTGATGATCTTCTCATCGTATTCATCCAGACCGAGCATACCCGCAAGGTGCAGCTGCAGTTCCGGCTTCAGACTCTCAAAAGTTTTAAGCAGGAGAATGGTAGGCTTTTCCGAAGCCAGGTCGGAGGCTATATCCTTGCCGAGTTTATCGAAATTACCGAAAATCCCAAGCCAGTCGTCATGGAGTTGAAAAGCGATTCCGGCGGCAGCCGCGAAATCTCCGAGCATTTTTATTTCCTTGCGCTTGAAATCACAACTGTCCAAAGCAATCGCAGCTCCGGCCTCCGCACAGAAACGCAGCAGCGCCCCGGTCTTAAGTTCCAGCATGTGAAGAACTTCTTCGGATGAAATGTTCTGCCATTTGCGCATCGGGAATTCCACATCCAGGGCTTCCCCGGAAATCAGCTGGCAGTTACCGAGATGCAGCAGGCGCTGCGCCAGCGCCACCGCCAGTTCAGACGACAAGCCGTGCTGTGCCGATTTTAAAATAGTATTCAGAGCCCAGCCCTGCTGGATATCCCCGGCCAGGATGGCGAAACTCTGTCCGAACTTGTCCGAGGCGAGATCACCGCCGTTGAATTTATTATAGGCAAACAGACGCAAATCCTCATGGGTAGTCAACTGCCCGCGCCGCATCCGGTCCTCATCGATTATATCATCATGCACCAGGGTCCAGTTATGGAACAATTCAGCCGCCACCGCCGGATACAGGGCTTTATCCGTATCCCCGCCAAGCAGCCCGCAGCACCAGAGAAGCAGCGCCGGACGCAGACGCTTTCCCCCGCGCAGCGGATAATCCATTACTGTAGCCCGAAGATAATCCGGTTCCACTCCCGTTGGAAAATCATCGTTTACAATCAGTTCATTTACTGTAGTCGCTACTTCCTGTAATTTTTTTAACATTTCCAGTCCTTCACAATTAATAAAGAAACAACTAATACATATTATAGCATGGTTTCAAACAAAAAGCTTTTAAAAATCCAGCTTTATTTCTACTAAAATACCAAAAAAACTGGCTTTTTTGGTGAAAACCGGCTATAGTATTACTAAGTATTACTTGAAATATCTGGACTAAAAAGCATGAAATTCCGGAGTAAATTACAATTTTTCTCTTTGTTTCTTGCCATGGTGATCTGCGGACAGGAGCTTATCCATGTCGCATTTCATTCGCATGCGGCCCCCCTGCCCGGCCTCTACCGGCAGCAGGCGTCCGGAAAATTCAAACTGAGCGATCCCGCCCGCGGACATTCGGATCCGGATATTCATATCAAAGCTGCCTGCCCCGTCTGCAGTTCTCCCGGCGGTAAATCCATACCGGAAATTGACCTTTACCACCAATTTATCAGCCATGCGGCTTTAAGCTGTCCGGGCCCGAATAAGCTTTTCACCTTCACTTTTTTCAACCGGCCCCTTTCCAGAGGCCCCCCTGCCGCCTGAAAATCAGAAAACTTCATTCTCAACTCCACTGTTTTCAGTACCTGTGGAATATGTTTTATTTATATGAAATTTACTCACCAAATGGTAAAAAGCATGAAAAATATAAAGAACTTCACCCTCATTGAATTGCTCGTAGTGATCGGCATCATCGCGATCCTGGCCGGAATGCTGCTTCCGGCCTTGAACAACGCCCGCAACAAAGGCCGGGCCGTAGACTGTCTCAACAACCTCAAACAGTCCGGCGTCTCTTTCCTCGGCTATATAAATGACTATACGGACTTTTTCCCCAATGTCCACGGGGGAACTTACGGCGCTGCGGATATGGAAGAGGGGGCTGAAGGTTTTAAGGAATGGTTTGAGTATCTGGAACCGTACGGACTGAAACCGAAATTACTGCGCTGCGCCAGTGATACCCACGTACGTGCCGGAGGCAAAGATGGCTGGGAAAACCGGCAAAGCTACATCTATAACGGCATGTTTGCTTTCGCCAAACGGATCAACGTCCTGCGCAATCCCTCCGGCGATATCGTTTTATCGGAACGCAGTGACACAACCGAAGCGCTGGACCATTGCGGATACCCGGCTTTCTTCGCGCCAAACCATACGCTTGATGCCGGTGATACGTGGCCGGACAGGGTACACCAGACCCGTCACGGCAACCAGTCAAATTACCTGTATTGCGACGGACACGGCAAAGCCAGGAAATTCGACGAAACCCTCGGCGACAGTTCCGAAAAACAGAACGAACATTTCGTCACCGAGTATATTACAGACTATTTTACCGGCTCATAATGTCCGTATTTTATCTGAAGCGGTTTTGAAATTAAGCTTTATGGTTGTATTTTGTCTCTCGGCAAATTAATACAATCATAAGGCTTAAATTATTTTGGGTAAATTTTCGGAAAATTTTGAACAGTACTTTTTACAGCTTATTGCCGGGCAGCGCAGAGATCTAAGGGACAAAATCTTTCTGATATTCCTGTTTGCGGCCTCACGCTTCTACCGAATGGGGGTGCAATTCCGGATATGGCTCTACGATAAGCGCATTATCCGCAACCGTTCGATCGGCTGTCTGGTGGTGAGCATCGGCAACGTCAGTTGCGGCGGCACCGGCAAAACCCCGGTGGTGGAGGTTTTTGCCAAAAGCCTCTGCCAGAAAGGGCGGAAAGTCGCCATATTGAGCCGGGGATACCGCAGCAAAAAGATCCCGTTCTGGAAGAAAATGGCGCAGCGCCTGCGTTCCGAAAAAATGGCAACGCCTC
>JAQUOK010000405.1 GCA_028717165.1 Victivallaceae bacterium
AAGCATATCCATGTGCATTTCTTCCATGCCGCCGGCTTTTTCCAGCATTGAACGGATTTCTTTTTCCTTGTAGCCGTAATGGGCGCTCATGCCCTTGATCTGGCCGTCGATCTCGTGCTGTTCAACGGAAATGTTTTCAAGCTGGGCGATCTTGCGCATAATAAAAGTCTTACGGAGTTTTTCCTCAGCGGCCTTTTCCGCTTCCTTCTTTCTGGCTTCCAGATCCTGCTTGAATTTTTCCGCTTCTTCTTCATTCTTTACGCCCTGAGC
Source organism: Victivallaceae bacterium (assembly GCA_028717165.1). Taxonomy (GTDB): domain Bacteria; phylum Verrucomicrobiota; class Lentisphaeria; order Victivallales; family Victivallaceae; genus JAHOYW01. Next base: position 271 of record JAQUOK010000405.1, read on the forward strand.
CATACGGTGCAGTTCATTCTGCGTTTCCCCGGCCAGAATGTTCGGAGGCAGATCGAATTTATTGATCTTCCCGGCGAGGGTTTCATAAACTTTCCGGCTGATCTCGGCTTCACGGTTTCTTTCCGCTTCATTTTTCGCAACGGTTTCGAACATTTCGCGCATTTTCTCAACCGACTCGAATTTCATTTTTTCGACCACTTCCTCGTCGGTAAGCGCTTTGCGGCGCTGGACGTTGAGAATTTTGATCTCATATTTCACTTTTTTCCCGGCAAGTTCGGCATCACGCCAGTCCGCCGGATAATCCGCTTCCAGTTTATACTCCCTGCCCTTTTCGGCTCCGGTCAGCGCTTCCACCGCCCCGGGAATAAGTTCCGGTTTGTTGAGCCACAGCCAGTTGCTTTCGGCGGAAACCTGACGTTTCAGGGACGGAGATGCATCTTCCGGAAGTTCAAAATCAGAGGTGTAGGATACTTTAAGCATATCTTCCGCCCGGGCAGGAGTGTCTATATCCTCATAAGCAGCATACATGTTCCGGTAATAATCTATTTGTTTATCGACATCTTCCTGCGAGACTTTAACCGGTTCGACTTCCACTTCCACGCCTTTGTATTCAGGTATTTCTATTTCCGGTGCGAGGTCAAAGGCAATCGAAAAGCCGTATTCGGCGTCAAGTTTCAGAGGGGCAGTCTCCTGCGGCGCGCCGTAAGAAACGATATCCATGGATTTATCCGCGGTAACCTTTTCAAAAGCGGCGGCGAACATCCTGCGCTGCATTTCACCCATAACTTCCTTGTTGTAACGTTTGATAAGCATTGCCGCCGGAGCCTTGCCTTTACGGAAACCGGGAATAACCACCATCCGGGAGAATTCCCTGATCACGTCTTTGAATTCACCCCCGACAAGGTTTTTTTCCGCGGTAAAAAGAAAAACCTTTGAACAGGGCTTTTCCTCCTTACAAGTCATTTTGAGATTATCGCTAAGTTTATTATTACCCATGTTTGCTGTCCTTGATTGCATTAAATGTTTTACTGTTTTTTATTTGTCAACCGCCCGCCTCGGCTTTATTTTATTTTCCGGGCGGTATACAGCATCCTGTTGTTTCCGGTACGGAATGCTGTAAAAGTTTTTAATATAGTGTTTTTTTCGTTTTTTACAACCCGGAGAATATAAAGCTTATGAGCATTTTTCGCACCTGGCGGCGGCAAAAATTCATCAAAAGCCGAATAAATACCGTTCTATTACTTGAAATCCCGCTTTGAAAATTTATTTTTTCCTTGTATATTATTGCTGGTAGATATATACTTCTACCGAAATTAATGCTAATATGAATTAACAATTAGCTGAGGATGACCGGATATGGCAGCAAAACCGAAACTTATAGTTCTTTCCGAAAAGCTTCGCGGAAAGAGTTTTGAGCTGGATAAGGACACTGTTACGGTAGGACGTACAGACAAGTCCGATATTTGCATAAAAGACGCAACTATAAGTACTAATCATTGTAAATTCGTTCGGGACGGCGACAGATTTATCTTACATGACTGCGACAGCACAAACGGAACCAGAATCAACAATGTTCCCGTACCGGAAGGCGGACAGGAGTTGAAAAATTCCGATATTCTGCAGTTCGGAGCGGTTGAAATATTCTTTGACAGCAACGACGGTTCGGCGACTTCCATAACCAGAACGCATACGGGAATAGACCTGGACAGTACGGAAGTCGGCCTGTCCACAGTGAAAAACCTGGGCAACCTTTCTCCTTACGAAAAGGGCGGAAAAGGCGGCATGAGCCACAAAGTCATGCTGGGACTGGTGCTCCTCCTGATCGTCGCGATCGTTATTTTGATTGCGTATACGTTCTGGGCGATGAAAAAGGGAACCTCGGACGAGGGAGACACCGCGGACAAACCGGGCACCGCCGCGGTAAAAACGGAAAAACAGTAATTTTCATATTTATCGTCCCTGAACGGACAGTGTATTTTAACACTTAACTTAATACTAACTTAACAACAGAAACTTTTCAAGGTACTCTAAGGTAAAAGGGGTACCTTTTCTATCTATAACCAGGAGAGCGATTTACTAATGAGTCAGGATAACAATTCCCAGGAAAACAAGCAGCCGAAAACACAAAATAACTCCGCCCAGGAAAAGCCGCAGGAAAAGCCGCAGGAAAAACCGGCGGATAAAGGGGACGGCAATATTTCCCCGCTGCAGCGCCGCCCACCGTCTAAAGCCGTATTCGTATGGCTGATTGTTTTCGCCCTGATCGGTCTCTTCCTTGTTCTCAAAACCCTGCAGAACCCCAGCAAGCTGAACTGCGATCAGACAACTTTCGAGAAAATGCTTTCCCGCGGATACATCAAAAGCGCGCAGATCACTTCCGAGACGGACCGCCTGATGGCCATTGAGGGAGACTATGATTTCCCCGTAACTTCCGCAAAAGCCGCCGGAACGGCAAAACCCGACGCTGACAGGCTTTTCCTGGAAGTGAAGAATAAACACCCGAAAATCCGGCGCAGCGGCAAATACGCCACCCGGGTCATTTTTTCCGAACGCCTGGACAAAATGCTGAATTCAACCGCTCTCGATGTCAAACCCAAAGACAACTGGTGGACGCTGCTGGTCAGTATCCTGCCTGTTCTGATTATCGTCGGCGTTATTTATTTTCTGTTTTCCCGGCAGATAAAAGGGGCCGGACGCGGAGCCATGCAGTTCGGCAAAAGCCGCGCCCGGATGATCCTGCCGTCCGACCTGAACGTGACCTTCGACGACATTGCCGGAGCTGATGAAGCCAAAGAAGAAACCAAAGAGATCATTGATTTCCTTGCCGATCCCCTGAAATTCCAGATGCTGGGCGGCAGAGTCCCCAAAGGCTTCCTGCTCACCGGACCTCCTGGAACCGGTAAAACCCTGCTTGCCAAAGCCGTCGCCTGCGAAGCGAAAGTTCCGTTTTTCTCGATCAGCGGCTCGGATTTTGTTGAAATGTTCGTCGGGGTCGGAGCCAGCCGCGTCCGCGATATGTTCGACCAGGCGCGCAAAAACCTGCCCTGCCTGATCTTTATCGATGAGATAGACGCCGTCGGCCGTTCCCGTTTTTCCGGCATGGGCGGCGGGCACGACGAACGCGAACAGACCCTGAATGCGATGCTGGTCGAAATGGACGGCCTCGAATCCAGCGCCGGGGTCATAGTCATTGCGGCAACCAACCGTCCGGACGTGCTCGACCCGGCATTGCTGAGGCCGGGACGTTTCGACCGCCAGATAGTCCTTGACCTGCCGGATATTCTCGGACGGCGCCAGATACTGGATGTCCACTGCCGGAATGTCCGCCTTGCGGATAACGTGAATATTGACACTATCGCCAGAACCACCCCGGGCTTCAGCGGCGCCGACCTGGCAAATCTCTGTAACGAAGCCGCTCTCTTGGCGGCGCGCAACAGCGAGGAAACCGTAACCCAGCAGGATATGGAGGAAGCCCGCGACAAAGTCCGCTGGGGACGGGAACGCCGCAGCCGCCGCATTACTGAACGTGAACGCAAACTGACCGCTTACCATGAAGCCGGCCACGCTCTGGTAATAATGCATTCGGAATTTGCGACCCCGGTTCATAAAATAACTATTATCCCGCGCGGCCAGGCTTACATGGGAGCAACCCTGACCCTGCCGGAAGAAGACGTATATACCCAGAGCCGGAAAGAGCTGAATGACGAACTGGCAGTACTGATGGGCGGGCGGGCCGCCGAGGAGCTGATATTCCAGGACGTTACCACCGGCGCTTCAAATGATATTGAACGCGCTTCTCACATGGCCAGAATGATGGTTTGCCGTTTCGGAATGAACAAC
>JAQUOK010000406.1 GCA_028717165.1 Victivallaceae bacterium
GGGACATTTTGCCTTAATATTGGAGCTCAATACTGCTACAAGTGGCTATTATACGTTAATGGGAACTAGTAACCGTCCTTATTTATATCCGTCGAGTCTTTATGAGGGATCTTTTGCATATCCACACGGAAATCTAAACTGTAATGTCCTTTTCGTTGACGCTCATGTGGCGTCTACTGTAAGAATATTCTGTTCTCAATATAACATATATCTTCCCAAAGGAATACTTTGGAATAACAATGCTGAAATTTGTGAGTAATTCTCCCCCAATATTAATTTAGATGAAACTCATCAACCAATCAGGAGGTTAAAAATGAAAATGAGTTCTGGAAGAAAGGCGGAATTCACACTTATTGAACTCTTAGTAGTGATAGCGATCACAGCGATTCTCGCTTCGATGTTGCTGCCGGCATTGAACCAAGCGCGGGGAAAAGCCAAGAGTATAAGATGCGTATCCAATCAAAAACAGTTGGGAACAGCAACGATGATGTATATTCAGGATAATGGGGACTGGCTCCCCGTAGACCGGCTGAATTCATCCCTGAATAACTGCGTAGAATGGCGGATCGAACTGGCCGAATATATCATGCCGGATGTTCCATACAAACCGGGAGTCAGTTATTCTCCGCATCCCAAGATCAAGATCGGCGCTTACGCCTGCCAGTCTTTTTACAACAATACGGGGGATTCGGAGTGGGACGGCGGATATGGCTGGAATTACTTTTATCTGGGGCTGAATATGGCTGATAGAATAAAAATACAACATATAAGTAAACCAAGTGTTACGGTAATGATCGGCGATACTACCGATTGGTGGAAAAGCATGAGCAGTACCTATAACTATATGGTGGCGCGCTTATATTATCCAACCTATAACACTGCCGGTTTTTCTCCTACGGTTGGAAACCGACATAGCAAAGCCATCAACATTGTCTGGGTTGACGGACATGTTTCTTTAGAAAAACAGGCAAAACTGCTTGGGGGGAAAATGGCAATCAGAATTGGTATTATTTGAAAGACAAATAGATGAAAAATCAAACTTTTTCACCGCAAGTGATTTTGGGTGGTAAATTAAAGAAATGGGAACAAATGATATGATAAACAGGAAAACAGCACGAGCAGTAAATTATTTTTCTGCGGAAGAATTCAAAAAAAGTAAATTGCTGCCATTAGTAATACTCACATTAAGCCTTGTCTCAAGTGTAAAAGCCACACCTGTGGAGATTTCCGGACAGGACATTGCATATATCAAAAAACTGGGTTACCCCTATTATACGGGCGAGGTAATTCCCACTCCGCAACAGGCCAAGTATAAAAATAAGTTTTTGCTGTTAGCCGATCTCACTAAGAATCTTAATTATACCTGTATTATGCTGGAATCTAACCCGGAAAAAGAATTAAACTTCGCCGCTAAAATATTACGGGAACGGTTTGCCAAAGTAATGAGTTCACCGATGCCGGTTGTCTCCGGCGGCAAATTGCCCGAAAATATCAAGGTATGTGTAAAAATTACCAACCGTAAAACCGGGAAACCTGTTCAAGGGTACAAATTAAATGTATCTGTAGATAACGGCGTTACTTTTGTCAACTGTACCGGCAATGATACTGCCGGCGCTTTTTATGCCACGGCAACGCTTAACCAGTTGTTAAAAACAGAAAACGGTAAACTGTATATGCGGGAGGCGGATATCACCGACTGGCCTTTCACCTTAAACCGTTGCGTTGGAAACAGAGGGCGTGTTACTCCCGGAGCTTATTTGTGGGCCGTTGAATATAAAATGAATAAAATCTATACTTCATATGGAGGGAGATGCTGGATGGAAATAAAGAATATTCCATGGAGCAACCAGAGAGACCTCTACAAACAAATGAAAAATCATGGAATGATGACTATAGGCCATATGAGCAATCCTTATTACCTGAAAGGAAATGGGTGGAAAGAAAAATCCAAAAGGAAAATAAATATTGCGAATTCTAATGATGTTAATGTTTTAATAGAACATTATAGAAAGGCGCTGAATGCCGGCGCTACCAGCATCATGTTAATGACAGACGACTTTATGGATGTAGTTAACAAAGAGTTCGTCCTGAGCTATCCGGAAGAAACAGAAATGTTCAAAACAGTAGGTAACGCTCATGTTTATCTGGCTAACAAAGTCTACGATACTTTGATTAAGGAATTTCCCAAAATGGATATGTCTTTCTGTCCGCCATATTATGCCAGTTATAGCCATTTATACCGGTGGCCAAGGACACCGCAAATAGCTAAAGATTATTTATTGACAATAGGTAAAGGCATTAATCCTGAAATTAAACTCCTTATGACTGGCCCATTAGTTACATCATATAAAATTACAGAAAAAGACTTTCATGATATGGCAATGCTGTTTGGTAACAGGCTACCTCATATATGGGATAATACGTCAAAAGTATCTATAGGCTATCGCAGTTATTTCACCCCTTTTACTACTTATATGCCCCAAAAATATCTGAATAATTATGAATATTTCAACTCCTGCATTGACTCCAATTCGCGTAGTCTGGCATGGAGACTAATATTGATTTCCGTCGGGGATGCCTTGTGGAATCCGAATGCTTATAATGCCGAAAGGTCATTCCGTAACGCTATTTGCAGTTATTTTGGACCGGAAATTGTTGAACCATTACTGGAATTCGGTAATTTATGCAGTTTCTTTCGGGTCAATGGTAACAAAAAAATACTACCGTTAAAGAAACGTCTGTTCTTTGAAAATTTTGCTATCGAGAAAAAACTTCCGTGGGACTTTTGTTTCAGAGGTACTAAATTAATCCCCAATTGCCCTCCATTGCCGGACGGAAGACATGTACAGGTCTCTATTTTTCAACGTGGTTATATTTTGCGTTGCAATTATCAGGCGCTTAACATACCGCTGAATAAGCTACTTCAAAACGGCGAACTCAGATTCTGGTTGAAATCTTCCTCAAAAGACGCCCCTTTACGCGTGTTTCTTTGGTGTGATAATGATAAAAAATCATTCATGGAAAAAACTTTTACTCCGACCGATGACAAATGGAATCAATATACTGTTTCCTTAATTAATATGAAACCCAAAATTCAAAAACCTCCGGCTAAAGCAATTACCGGTATTGGTTTTTATTCCGTTAGACGGCACTTTGCTGAAAAGATTACTTGCAATATTGGTCCAAGAGAAATTGGGACTATAGAAAGTGCTTTTTCTTTAGTTAAGCAAAAGCAGGCCAGCCTGAGAAAAATGCGTCAAATAATTAATAAACTTCAGGCAACCAATAGTAATAAAGAATTAGTGGCGTCCATGACCGTGATATATGAAGAACTCTTAAAAGAATTTAATATGATATTGCATAACAGCGCCAAACCGCTGGCAGTAAAAAGTTGCAAAGACAAAATAACGCTAGACGGCAAATTAGACGAAGCGGCCTGGAAGGACGCGGCATCCACTCCTGATTTCGTATCTTATAAGGACGAAAAAGTAAAAATAACGAAGACTTACGCAAAAATTGCTTATAATATTGACAATCTGTACATTGGTTTTTTTTGTAAAGCTGAAAAATGGGACGATGCCCAAAAAATTCCCAAAGGGGCCGCCGACAGAGACTCGGCAACCTTCAAATGCGACAGCGTTGAAGTTTTTCTCGATCCCGGCTGTACCCATAAAAAATATTATCAGTTCGGAACCAATGTAATCGGCGGTTTCTTGGATAAAGAGGTAGGTTATGACAACCTGGCTAACAGTTGGAACCCCGATTGGCAGGTAAAGACTTTCAGGGAAAAAGACTTCTGGAGCGTAGAAATCGCCATACCGATCAGCGTATTCAAGCTTAAGAACAAACAATTAAAAGGGAGGGAGTGGGGAGCGAATTTTTGCCGTACCAATGTCCCGAAAAATGAGCTGGGAGTATGGAAAAGCCTTAACGGAAAATCTTTTCATTCTCCCTCTTTGTGGGGTAAAATTATTTTTAAATAAAGTTATAGCAGAAGTTTAATAAATATGCTTTTAGGAAATATTCTGATAATCAACTTATCATCTCTACTTTGGTTATAATGATTTTTTGAATTATTTTGGGGTATCTTAACGTAACATTGATG
>JAQUOK010000407.1 GCA_028717165.1 Victivallaceae bacterium
TTCAATAAATACGTTATCACTTTTCAGTTGTCAAACAACACCGCCGCAACTTTCATCGCCGCTGAAATCTAAATTTGTCAGATTTCCTCGGTCAAATCCTACAAGATTCAGATTTTACACCACGCGGGATACTTTGTCCAGTCCTCGCAATAAGAATTCTCGAAACCCCAATACGGTTTTGATAATCCCGAATACCGGTTCGACCGTCTCTTTACGCTTTTTATAAACAGCACGTCCATCCCGGGTTTTCAGGCGGAACGCCATTATTTCCTTGACCGAAGCATCGTCCGTCGGCGGAACAGGTTCCGCTTTTTTCAGCAGGTCTTCCACGCTACGGTGATGGCTTTGCTTTTCCACCGCACAGTAAACCATCGGCCCATTATCGCTTTCGACTTCAAGCACCGCTTTTTCGCTGTAATAGCCGGTATCGGCACAAGCCGTATCAATCTCCCGAATTGCCGGATCGACACTTGCTACTGCCGGCGAGAGTTCCTGCTTGTCGTTGGCATGCGCGGTAATATACTGCCCCACAACCAACATGCTGCCTTCCGTGTCCACCGCCGCCTGGGCGTTATAAGCCTGTTCGTAATGTTTGCCGTTTCCCGCCTTCATTATCCGGCTTTCCTCGTCGGTAAAGTTAAACTGCATATCATCAGGCGGCGTTTCCGACGGCGGCTGCGGTTCCTTGCCTCTCGGCTTTTTCCCTGCCTCCCGCCGTTTTTCACGTTCCGCTTTTTTCGCCTCGTATTCCCGCTGTTTTTCCTCTTTCGCCTCCGCGTAACGTTCTTCCATAACCCGGCGCGCCCGTTCCAGCGCCGCCTTGCGGTCTTCCCGGCGTTTGATTTCGTCCGGTAACACCAAACCGTCATCCAGCGGAGCGCTGTCAGCTTCTTCCGCCTTGCGAACCAGCGCCTCAATCTCCTTTTCCAGCTCGGCGATCATTTCTCCGGCGCGTTTATAGCTCACCGCCGCGTGTTTGCTCGCATTGGCTTTGATTTTCGTGCCGTCAATGCTGATGCCGCCGATTTTTTTCAGATGTCCGAGTTCCCGGCCAAGCATCAATACTTTAGCAAAGGCCTCTTTGAACGCCACACGGTTTTTCAAGCGAAAAGTGCAGATCGTATCATGATCGGGATGCAGCTCACCGCCGCAAATATACCGTACCGCTATATCATTATGCGTGGCGTGCTCAATTTCACGAGAAGAAAAACGCTTCGTCGCGTAACAGTAAATCAGCAGCGCCAACATCATTTTCGGAGGGTACTGCGCACTGCCGCTACCCCGCTCGTTAATCTCGAATCCTTTTATATCCAGCATTTCAACCGCGTCCACGATAAAATGCACCATGCTGTCCTCTGAAATCCATTCCCGCAAATCCGGCGGGAACATCATCGGCGTATCCCGGTCTACCGTCACAAATTTCGCTGCCATCAATCAATCCTTTTTGACCTTAATATAACACTCTGCGCTAATTATGCACCTGGCGCTTCAAATAAAGTCCGACAGGCTGCTAGAAGGGTATATTACCGGCAACCCTATTAGGGACTCTGAAAAATTTGCCAATCGCATCTATTTCACAGGCTGCCGCTAAAGCGGCCTTCCTCTTTATGCCTTAGCCTTAGATTGCAATTCGGTATAAGTACCAATAGATTTTACTTTTTAACGGGCGGGAAATACATGAATAAATGACTGATCCGGTCCGCTTCGCCCAGACAAATCCGGCCGTCCGCGCCGGTGACGGCGCAGGCAATCTCATAGCCGTACCACGGCCGTTCACTCCTCGCCAGCAATACTCCCAGGTCTCTGAGTTCACGGGTCTCATCACTGTAACTGAACAAATGACAGCATTTGCCCGGTTCGCCGCAGACTCCGTAAACCGTTCCGTCGTTGCCCACGGCCACCGCCCGGAGGTCCGACTGGTCGACCGGTTTACCCAGGCAAATAACCTTATCTTCCCGGGGATCAAAGCGGAAAAGAATCCCGTCAACCGTTCCACCGTAAAAGACCTCAGCGGCCTCGTCATACGCCCAGGCGGTAATCCGGTTGTAAAGCTCGCGCCCTTTCAGCGCCGGCGCTTTCACATTCAGAAATTCGATATTGTTATTTTCAGGACAAAGCTTGAATAGCCGCCCGTAGAGCCCGGCCCCGTAAACCGTCCCGTCCGGCGCCATCGCCAGTTTCCCGGAAAAATTCCCGTTCGGATCGATCCTGCCGATCTCGACCGCCCGTCCGGCGGCAAGGTCATACTTGAAAACCGTCCCGCTTGCCGCACTTACCCCGTAAATGAGTTGGCGCTGATTGTCGATCACCAGATCCGCAACGCCTTCTCCTTTGACCGGCGCCGGCAGCGTTTCGATCTTCCCGGCCGAATGACACGGATCGACGATGCTGTAAAAGATCTGGTCTTCGGCGGGCAGGTCGAAAATCTCCCTCACTCCCCGGCCGGTAAAGTCCGTTTCTCCCAGCAGCCTTTCACACGGCTTGTAACGGAACAGCACGCCGCCTTGGCCGTCGAGTCCTGCCGCGGCGCCGTAAACGCACCCGTCAGCCGCGGAAACCAGCGCCGTAACCTTAGAGTTTGCCGCTATGGTTCCGATCGGGCAAACGGTGTCGGCGTCCGGAGTCGGGTCGTAGAAAAACAGATGGGCGTTTTTCCCGGAAGTACCGCCGTAAATCTTGCCGTTGGAATGCAGCACGAGGGCGCTTACGGCGCATTCGCCCGGCGGGATCGGCGGGGAAAAACCTTCCGGCCCCAAACCGCGCACCTCTACCTGGCCCTCGCTGACGAACGCGCTTTTCTCATAAGCCGCCCGGATTTCCAGGAACTGCTTTACCTGATCAGCATTCAGATCTTTCGCCTTCAACGGCGACGACGGCCATTTTTTATTTTTCAGATCAATCATATTCATCCCCAATATCTAAGAATGTTTGAAGAGGAATAAGAACGATTGTCCTTTATTCCCTCCGGCTTATATTTGAATATCTTAGTCGGACAATTTCCCACTTCCGCAAAATAAAGATTACCCTGAAAATCCCCAACCGCCCTGGAAATGTGGTCCGCCGCCATTGCCTGATAAGTAATCATCCCCAGATTCTCTCTTGCCAGATTTCCCGGATCAAGCCGGATAAGGTAAGGCGCGCTGGAGTCCTTATGAGGCAGATTGGCGGCAAAATAAAGGTGTCCATCAGGGCCAAAAACCAGGCCGCCTATATGGTCTTCTATTATATGGGCAACCGAGTACCAGGAAGAATCCCCACCATAGGCTTTACCGATATCCTGAATTTTATTTTTCCTGAAATTATATCTGAATAAATGTCCGCCATAGTTCTGAAGCACCAGATAAACTTCCTCTCCGTCAGGACTGACAACCGCATCGATCAGCACATTATGAAATCCGTTTTGAAAAGAATCATGAGGTATCTGGACCCCCATGTCCTGCAATTCTTCTTTATCCGCATCGCAACGGATCAGACGTCCGTAATCGTCAGTAGTATAGGCGTTCTCATCAGAATCCAGGAAGATGACTAACGAGTTAACGCTGCCAATCCGGCCCAGATCCTTCATTTCATGCTTATTCAGATCGTAGATAAAAAAATGGTTCTTAGGATAAGAAATCCCGTATATCTTCTTTCTTTTGCAACCAATAGCCGTACATCTGCTTCCCTGCTGAGGAAGCAGAAAATCAGTAAAGAGGACTTTTTTCTTTTTCGGGTCATAGCCAAAAATTCCCGAACCTCTGAAACGCTTTACCGGATGGCTCCAGCAATTCCACGGCCGCCAGATAAAATCCCCCCAGGGCGCCCCGGTGCAGTGAGTAGCGCCATAGAGCACCCCCTCATCATCGGAAAGCAGAGCGAAATGCACCTTGGCATGAGGAGCTTCCCCGTTTTCCGGAGGAATCCCGAGCACTTCCGATACATCCAACAGATATTCCATGGTGCTGGTCTGAGGGTCATACGAAGCAATATACGCACTCATGCCGCCGGTCATTTCGCCGCACACGCCGATATACAGCTTCCCATCCACATTATTGATCAAAGACCAGCACGTGTCATGTTCCGGAAGTTCTTCAAATACTATTGGCGCCAGTTT
>JAQUOK010000408.1 GCA_028717165.1 Victivallaceae bacterium
GCTCTGGAACAACTTCAGCCCAAAGCTCAGGATAAAAAAGATAAACAGAAAGATAAGAAAGGCAAAGGGCAGGAGAAAGATAACAAAGATAAAAATAAAGATAACAAAGACAAAAAGCAGGATAAAGGCGGACAGAATAAGGACAAGCAGTTGCCTAGACAGCAGCCGCAGGCCGCTAAGGCGGCTCAGGCCAAGGAAGCTCCCAGGGATATTGATCCTAAGGAAGCCCGGAAACTGCTGGAAGTGATGGCCGGAAAGGAAAAAGATCTGCGGAAAGCCCTTAAGGCCTACCGGCAGCAGCAGTATAAAAACAAGGATGTTGAAAAAGACTGGTAATTGTCGGGAGATTTTTATCATAAAGTTGCAAGGAGAAAAATGTTTAAACGGATTTGCGCAATAAGTTTCTGTCTCATAAGTTTTTATGTTTCAGGCGCGGATATGAACTTACGGATCGGGGTCAGTACTAAACGCCCGCTGGTGGGGGAAGTGGTAACAATCAGCATAACCGCCGATGAAAGCCCGAAACTGACTTCTCTGCCTGAAATTGAGAATGCCACCTGGCTTCCGAATTACAGCAGCACCTCCATGTCCAGCGTAAACGGCAACGCCAGATATACCAGGACTTACGCTTTCAGAGTGGACAATCAGGGGACAGTCACAATTCCGGAACTGGAAGTCGAGGCCGGCGGCAAAATAAACAAGATAAATTCGTTCAAGCTCGAAGCTGTCAGCGCCGGCGATCAGCGGGTCGAGAACGACGAAGGCGGAGACGTGGCGATCAAGGATATTATTTTCGGCAAAGTCGAAATTCTGAACCTGAACCAAAACGAGTTTTACGTCGGAGAGGAGATATCCCTGGAAATAAGTCTTTTTTCCTGGCAGCAGGTCAGAGTACAGCCTACCGAATATCCGGCGATCAGGCTCGATAAAATTGTCTTCCGCGACTACAGTCAGCAGAACCAGCAAAACCCGCGTTTCATAATAAAACGCGAAAGCCTGGTTACCCTGAAAGGGAAAAAGTTTATCAAGCAGTCTTTTGAAACCGCGTTCAGGGCGCTTGCCCCCGGTGACTTTAAAACCGATATAAAGATACCGACGGAAATGCGTCTGCCTACGGAGCAGCGGGATTTTTTCGGCAGACCGACGTTCAAGAGCACTCCGTATACGGTGGAAATACCATTTGAGGTGAAAGTTAAAGCGCTGCCTCCGGTTCCGGAAAATTCCAACTTTCTCGGGCTGGTGGGCAACTGGGATGTGAATTTTTCTCTGAAAGACAAAAAAATCAAGGTCGGCGAGCCGCTCACTCTGTCCATGACGGTCTACGGGCTCGGAACGCTTGAAACTTTAAATGTCCCGTCCCTGGAAATCGAGGGGTTCCGGGTTTATCCTCCCGAAATCGACAAGAAAACAGCTTATGACGGCCGGGAGCGGGCCGAAATAAAGTATGTGATAATCCCGCTGCAGAAAGGGGAAAAAGAATTGAAGTTAAGCGTCTCGGTTTTTTCTTCGCTCCTGAAAAAGTACAAGTCTTTTGATTTTTCCAAGACCCTGGATGTGGCAAAATCGGATACGCCCGGGGAAAATATCAATTATCCTGCCAGTCCCCCGCCGTCAATACCGGCTCCGGAATTTAAAGCCAAACAGGAAGTGCCGCGTTTAAATATCCTTTTCCTTAAAACCGAACCGGCCGGTGAAGTGAGCGTACCTTTATACCTTAACTGGTTGTGGGCTTATATCGTTTTCGGTATTTGCGGGCCTTTGTGCTGGCTGGTCAGCGAAGCAAGTTTCCGGCGGCAGCAGAAACTCGGCAGCAACAAAGCCCTGCAGCGCCGCCTGACCGCCCTGAAGCGCAAGGGAAAAGTGCTGAAAGCGATCAGGAAAAGTTCGGACGATGACCTGAATACCGCCATCCAGCACGAAGCCGTACCGTTCATAAACGATATGCTCAATCTGCCTCCCGGCACCACTACTTCCGAACTGGCGGCCAGGATAAAAGACGCTGAGCTCGCGCAATGCCTGACCAGTGTCGGCGAAGCAAGTTACCTGCCCGGCGCGTCAAACCTGGACCAAAAGGAACTGAGAAATAAATTGTGTAAAGCTTTGAAACACCTGGCTGTTGCCATGCTGGTATTCATAATGCCGCTGGCGCTTGACGCCGCGGAAAAACCGGAAAAAATAATCGAAAAAGCCGTGGAAGCGGTGAAACCGGAAAAAACCGTACCTGAAACTTTCGCGGAAGCGGTTGCCGCTTACGATTCGGGCGATTTTGATTTGGCGGCCGAATTTTTCCGCGTCGCTATCAGCAAGGATTCTCCCGATCCGGCTCTCCTCTACAATCTGGGAACCTGTTTATGCGGCGAAGGCGATTTTGCCGGTGCGCTGGTCTGTTTTGAACGGGCGCACCTGCTGGCGCCTTATGATACCGCGATCACTGAGAATCTCAATTTTGTCCGCCGCCGTCTTTTCCTGCCGGAAATAGACAAAATTGAAAGCCCTACGGATATGCTGATCGCCGCCAGTTACGCCCTGCGTCCCGACGAATGGCTGCTGCTTGCCGTGTTCGCCTGGGCGCTGGCCGGGGTATTTCTGGCTTTCCGCCGCAAACTCACCCTGAACAAACGGATTATTTTCGTCGGCAGTTGCCTGATAATTTTCGCGGCGGCGCTGAGCGCCTGCATTTATGAACAGCTCGGCGCCTACAGCAACGCCAATGCCGTAGTGACTTCTCCGGACGCGGAATTGCGTTCCCTGCCTTCTTCAAGTTCGGGAAGCAAACTGGTGCGTTTGCGTATGGGAACAGTTGTCAGGATAATCGAGCCCCGCTTCGACTGGCTCAGGATAAAGTCGGAAAGCGCCAAAGGCTGGCTGCATAAAAGCAAAATAACCCGCATCGCTCCGGGCAATGAATTGCCGCCGGCAAAAGAAACGGGGAAAAGCATCGTCCTGAAAAAGAACAGTACGGGGAAATTAAAATGAAATATAAAGTCGAAATTTTAATTATCCTGGCCTTTCTGGCCTTTTTTTCGTCCGGCGTTTCCGCCGAAACCGACGGTTTGCGGGAGCGTTATCCGCACCTCCGCCGGGAACAGACGCTTGATTTTTTCGGGGTGAACTGGCGCGACGCCAAACCCAACGAATATGTTTTTTTGATCCCGGCGCATTTCGGGGCGGCCGTTTTTGTCCTGATAGGCAATGTTATCGGAACTCCGGCAAAAGCGGTCTACAACCTCTGCACTTTGAATTTCAAAGGTGATGATTATTTGCCGCCGGTGAACTTTTCAACGCGGTATTTCGGCCCGGTCGGCGGTTACCTGCTCGGCAGTCCTTTCTGGGCTCTGGAAAAAGTTCTTTACGAACTGCCCGCGAGCGCTTTTTCCGGGAAAGAGGAAAAATACCATTTTGCCGATGACGATGATGAATGATCCTATTTCCCGCCCTGCCGGATTATTTTTCTGAATTTCTGTTTTTTCTTAGCAAATCCGATTGAATAATAGCAAAAAGTATTTATTTTCCTGTATCGTTTTTAATCTTGCAAAATACGGGAACAATAAATGTTTTACTGGCTGTCCGAACTTAGAGAATATTGCAGTGTCCTGCGTCTTTTCGAATATGTAACTTTCCGTGCCGGCGGAGCGGCTTTTACCGCAATGCTGCTGACGATGTTCCTGAGTCCGCTGACCATTCGGCTGCTGAAGAAATTCAACGCCGCCGCGCCCTGCCGTTTTCAGGGTCTGATGGACGAAAAATATATCGACCGCGCAAAAGATAAAACCCCCAGCATGGGCGGACTGCTGATCATCGGCTCAATAACGGCGGCGTCATTACTCTGGAACCGGCTTGACAATGATATTCCGCTGGTGCTGCTGGGGGCGATGCTCATGTTTGCCGCACTTGGTTTCGCCCATGATTTCGCCAAAGCCGCCTTTGGACAAAGGGACGGCCTTCCCGGCCAGGTCAAACTGCTGTTCCAGTTCATTATCGCCGGCACCGCGGTTATCCTGCTGAACAGCATTCCCGCAACTAAGGGCATCCTGTGCCAGTTTTTTGTTCCGTTCCTGAAAACGCCGCTGCTTACCT
>JAQUOK010000409.1 GCA_028717165.1 Victivallaceae bacterium
AAAAATAACTTCGCCGCCGTCGCCCTTGGTCATGGCGATATGGTCATAATACATAAGTTCCTCATACTTTTCCGGGACAATATCCCTGGATACGGGATGTTTTAAAACCGCCTTGAGCTTTCGTCCTTCTATTCTTTTAGTTTCAATACACAGTTCAGGAAAAACACTTCTGCCCAGAGGAAACCTGAAAAAGCCGACGCTGTCATGATAAAAAATAACCCCTCCTCCGTCATTTATAACGTAATTTCTAAGCTTTGTTTCGGCTTGGAATACTTCTTTTTCTATGTCAAAATGAGATTTGCCGTCTTCTTTTCCGAATTTTTTGCAGTCAGGAATAATGACGCAATCATATTGAGAAAGGTTATCCAGACTGGGAATAAATACCGGGTTTGTATTTCCGGTCTCTATGAGAGTTCTGTAAATGACGTTTTCTCCATACACTGTACCTCCGTTGTCATTCGGATTGTAAATTGCCGCCTTTATGCCTTTTCCGGCCTTTGCCTTAGACATGCCGGCTACCAGAATTTTGAAAGACAACGCTTTCACGGCCTGTTCAATATGTTTATAATTAACTTTATTTACCTTAAGGTTTTCCTGTGCAGCTTTCAGATTTTCCTTCGCTTTTTGAATATCACCTTTATCGAGGCATTGCTTTGCCAGTAAGATATGATAATCGCTTTTTGCCGCAATCATTGAGGTTTCCATAATCGAAATAAAACTGTCCAGCCAACTGAACCCCATCGAATTATTTTTGAATTTTCCGCCCCTTTGTTTGAATTCAACCAACATTTTATAAGCTTTTCTGGCTTTACTATACTGATCCAGAAGGACTTCAGGATCATCCGGCAAACCATAACTTCCCATCCCTGGCCTAAGAGAATTCGCAAATGCGGCGTTGATCAATGATTTTCTGGCCACCCCGAATTTCAATATTTCACACATCATACCGGCGGCCGGTTTGCCGTAAACTTTCTCGCATAACTTCGGGAGCAGGTCATCTATTATCGCTTTCGGCTCTATCGTGGATTTGTACCACAGCCATTTATCATAATCCATGTTATCTACTTTTATCGGGTAAGCGTAAAGGTTCTCAACCATACGATACGGTTTCGCATTTGTATCGGCGTGCAGCATTATATTGCCGGGACTGTTTATATTCCACATTAGTTCGCAGGAAGCCAGCGCCAACACTTCTGAAGGATCGAATCCCACAAGGGACATCGGTAGAGAGATATCCTCACTTTGCGGAAAATACCCGGACTTAATCGCAAAACCGATATTCGAAGAAAAATATCTTCCTATATGGTCCGGATTCATGGGAAGGTTACGCCATTGTAATATCGGCTGCCTGAGTACTTTCTTCCAGGATTCCTGACTTACCCGATCCCAGGAAGTGTTTACAAGGTAAACATCTTCAGGAATTAAACTGCCGAGAGTTTGGTAATATTTCTTAAAACCGCAATTTTGCGGAATATCAAGATTTCCGTAATACGGTTCCGTAACAAAAATAATCTTTATTGACGGAATAAGCTTTTTCAGCGCTTTATAAGTAATGTTTATATAATTCGCATCGGCAGCAGCCCGGTTATCGCCAAAACGCTTTTCACACTGCGGGCAATGGTTTCCGTAATGCTCGTTCGGACTCCCGTCCCGGAAATGAAAAACGACTCCATCAAATCCGGTTCTTTGAAGATACCGGGCAACTTTTTCAGCCCGTTTTCTTATCAATTCATCGGCGCTCCAGCACATAAATATATTATTATACAATATCTGACACTTCCAATTCCTGAATTCAGGCTGTTTTTCCCCTATGGAAACGGTACAGAGCCCGGTAATGAATAAATTAGCGATAGTTTCAATTCCAAGTCGATGAGCAAATTCATTTATGTTTTTCAAGTCATTGATAACTTTGGCGTCCCTGGGTTCAAAATGGTCTTTTCCACGTGGAGAAATATGTATCTGATTTACTTTATATTTAAAAACCCATTCGATTATTTTTTCAGTTTTACGCGCACCCAGGTAAAGAGCGCGGTATTTGCAGTCCGGCCAATCCGTGATCCCGGCGCTAAGCGCATAAATTTCACTACCGTCTTTTCGTATGAGTTCACTGAAGGTGACAGCGCTGTACAGCACCCCCCTGGCGTCTTTACCGGCAAGCAGATATATTTTGCGATTATTGTCGGCAAACGAAGCTATGGAATATCCTTCCGGCTTCAGCTTGGCACAATCGACGTTTTTATTCTTGAATACGGCGGGAATATTTTCCCCTGTTATGATAAGGTTGCTCTTTTGCTTTTCTTCCGCGGATAAATCCGCGTATTTTTTTATCCGCAGGGGCGTGCCTCCCAGTTCTTTTATTCTTTTGTTGATATATTCAGCCGCAAAAAGAAATTCTTTTCCGGCACCAGCGTCAACAACAATAATCGTATGTTGAGGGCTGAGCGAAAATTGTCCCTCAAGCAAAGTCATTCTCTTAGGCGTGGGAATTATATTCAATTCCGCATCGCCGGGATTAACTCCAAACACAGTTACAGAAAACAGGCAAACAATTAAGTTTACAGTAATAGATTTAAACATTAGCATTCCTCATTTATAAAAGTTTACAAAAATATCTTTCTCAAAACATAATTTTAAGTGGTCAAGTTTATTTTTATGTGGTAATATTCGCTTTTATACGTTAAAAATATTGTGGCTGGTTTTAATATATGGTTCCATTATTTTGCCATTGCGTTCCTGTCGGAACACCTGGGTAAGTGCCGGATGAAAAATTATTTGCTTTTTTCACATGAGCATCTGCAAACAGAACGTTTACGCCTCCTGAATGGCGGCGGCCGTAACGTATATAATTACTGTAATATTCATCATCAATATAAGGTCCCTGATTAGAGCGTATAAAGGTCCATAGTTCTTTGTAAAGTTCGCCTGAAGAAAAATTCCCAATTTCAGTCATTGTGATTATCAAAGAAGAATTTTTTAAATTGGAAATTCTGCCTGAATTATTGATATTTTTACATAGATATCCATTGAAACCATATCCGCGCGCCCGGTAAGGATATACATAACCGTCTACCGTTGTCATCATTCCGCTTGGACAATGAAAAATACTGTATCCATCAATTGAATTTGCGGGAGTTCTGCTGCTTGCCTTGTAACCTACGTAGGGCATTAAGTGATAGTCCCAATATACGTAATTAGTATCATTCGGGTTAGCAGGAAAGCAGCCGTCATAATCACTCAGGTAGGCATTTATCCCGGTTCCGAATTCTTTAAGCTGAGAAGCACATTTAATAGCTTTTGCAGATTCCCTTGCTTTGGCTAATGCCGGCAGCAGCATTGAGGCGAGGATCGCTATGATAGCAATCACTACGAGCAATTCAATGAGCGTGAAACTTTTCATTTTTGCTTTCATTTTTGTTACCTCCGTTGGTAGTTTTTATAGTTTTTCCAACTCAAAGACAGGATTCGAAACATGTGTTTTTATTTTTTTTCTTTTTGCTCCTTCTGATAAATCCTTGATGGTATTCCCATCAAACATATTCAACGGGAATCGTATATGCAAGGGGGCAGTAGTAGTGTTATTCAGTAATCCGGTAATGCCGTCTGCCGCCTTGACTCCCATTTCAAAAGGAGTAATTACATGACAGGTTATTGACTTGTTGTTGATAATCATTTCATCCGTGTACGCAAGACTTATGACCGAACAGTCTTCAGGTATCCGAATCGCATTGTTTTTACAATATTTCAGTACAATATTAATTGACGGTACCCGGGACGTAAGTATAATAAGCGCAGTATGTTTTAAGAGCGTTTTTCCCAGTTTAATCTTTTCCAAAGTTTCATAGGTAAAATCAAAAGGCACTTGTAATACCGCATTTTTAGAGTTAAGATGATACTTTTTCATCCCTGCTTCAAAGCCAAGATAAAGTTTTCGGTCTATCCATAAATCTGTTTCATATACTATACAGCATATTTCCCGGTGTCCGTTAGCTACAAGATAATCCACCATGCCTTGAACATTTTCGGCGCTGTCACGTTCAAGATAATTCAGCGATTCGCTGTTGTCCGGTCTGTCAAG
>JAQUOK010000410.1 GCA_028717165.1 Victivallaceae bacterium
TCTGAATTCGCCGTCGGAAAGGGCAAATTCATGCGCCATAAAATTCTTGACCGTCGGCAAAACGCCGGAAACAAAATGTTTTTTTGAAATCACCATTACCAGTTCAGTCCGGCCGGGGAAACTGTTGGATAAACGAAAAAGCAGCGACCTGTCATGAATTACCAGGTCATAGCCGAGTTGCCCCCCAAAGGGGGAACAACTGCTAACGAACCCGAAAGGATACAGGCGCATTTTCTCCGGGAAATGATACAGGTTCCGGGCAATTTTATCCGGTCCAGAAAAGCATGGCGAAATAAACAGTATTCCCGGCCCGCACAAAGCCCGGCCCGCATGGGGATTGTCGCTTTTCCTGATTATCGGGGGTGTCGGGCGGTTGTCCGGGTAAAGTTTGCCGTCCTGCTCAAGAATATCCCAGACTTTTATCGAATTTATTCCGCCGTTTTTTTCCACGGTTATCGAAAGGTCTCTATCCGCAAAAGCATAAAAAGCGTTCGGGAGCCCATCATCCAGTTCAAAAGCTCCCTTTTTTACTTTTATGACGTTTTTCATGTCCATTCCTTTGAGTTGCGCTTCCGTCAGGCGTTTAAGCATGAACTTACCAACTTATCCAGCGGAACTTCAGCAAGGCAAATGCAAGTATCGGCCCCGGCATAGTAGAATTTCAAATTCCCGTCCGGCTCCAATATGTGGCCACAGGAAAAAATCACGTTCGGAACCCGGCCCACCCGTTCATAGATTTCCTGCGGGCCGATGAAATATTCATCCAGTCCGCCGATTATTTTCGAAGGGTCTTTCAGATCCAGCAATATGCAGCTTTGATAATAACCGGGAGGGGAAATTTTCGGCCCGGATACGGAATGATAGATCACCAGCCAGCCGGCATCGGTTTTAATGGGGGGGCCGGACGGACCGACTTTAAAGTTATTCCATGTCTGATCGCCGGCGCTCAGGAGATGTTTAAAATTCCCCCAGAAGTACAGATCTTTCGAATAGGACAGCCAGAGGCTTCCGTTATAAATTCCGAAGGGACGGTCCAGACGGACATAATAACCATCGATCTTCTCAGGGAACAGCACCGGCACCCGGTTGCTGGGCAGGGAGATAACCCCGAGTCGTTCAAAATGTCTGAAATCTTCGGTCTTACCGAGGATACCAATAACTCCCAAGCCCGGTTTATGAGCCGGATAAGTAATATAATATACGCCTTCAAGCAAAGTAACCCTAGGGTCACAGAGGTCATAATCATAATCCGTAAAAGGCCCGCCGTCCGCAGGACTGATAAACGGTTCCGGCCAAATGGCAAAATTAACGCCGTCATCACTTTCCGCCACGTGTACGGCCCTTCCGCAACCGGGGGTTCCCGGTTTGCTTACCGACACCAGCAAAATATATTTGTCGCCGAATTTCGTTGCGGCGCAGTTGTAAACCGCATCCGCCCCCGGCAGGTCGGCGGTAGTAAGGATCGGATTATTTTCACATCTTCTGACAAAATCTCTTATACTCATACTGACTTTTCCTTTTTTTTATTGTTTGTTTATATAATTATCATATGTCCGCATCAGCAGCATACTTATTAATTTGCTCTTGAACTTTGCCCGCGTTGCTCAATATTTCCGGGCAGCCCGGAAATTTCCTTTACCTCCACATTCAGGATACGCGCGAGTTTTTTTATTTTTCCGGCGACATGACCGACTCCTAATGCAACATGATGGGTCGGTCCTTCTTTGCACCATTCCGCAATAAAATCAGCCGGCCCCAGAGGAAATTTCAAACGGCTGTTGGTATTCCCGAATTGGGCAACCGGCCCCGGTAAACTCTCGCCTTCAGCAACAATCATTTTCAATCTGCCGTTCCGGTCCTGGGTTATTCCCAGTATGGTAACCGGCCCGGTTGCGACGCTGAATTCAACGGAACAGCCGAATCCCCGTTTACCGTGATAAATATCCAGCGCGCGCAGGACGGGTTTATTGTTGCTGATCGCTATATGGCCGGGCCCGTCATGCCCCATCAGCAGAAAATTTTCCTTGAAATCCATCGCGATGAATTCAGTAAAGGAGCCACCCGCGTTCATGCATTCCAGAATCAGCATGGCCAGACAGGTTTTAAGATCTCCTTCTCCGGCGGGGGGAATACCGGCGGCGGTAAGCATACTGTTGCCCACAATCAGGCCCGCGCCCAACTTTTCATAATTATTGCCGTCAAGACCGCGATAATAATATGTCAGTCCGTCCAGCTTAAAATCGGCAACAAGTTTCTCCAGTCCGCAGGCAACGCGGGCAGACCACAGCAAATCTTCTTCAGCAGGAGCCCTGGTGATTTCATCGCCGGGAGAATCCGCGGCGATTGCAAAAAGGTCATTTATCTCCCGCCGTTTCAAAGCAACCGCCGGAGCGGAATCCCGTGGCACTCGTTTGTCAAGGTCACACATTTCCAATATTTCTATATGAGCGCCCAGCATTCCCTGCACTGTCGTAAAATCACTGTACATATCCAGCATACCCGGATAGACGTGGCCAAGAAATCCGATTCGCCCGTAGTTTAAATTACGGGCCGCGGCGGCTGCTTCGCACCATTCCCTTATTTCCGTCCAGGCTTTTTCATCATCCGTCAGAACTCCGGTAACCACGTTGAACGGAATACCTGCCCGGGCAAAAGCGCAACTGATCTCCGGCACGGGGCAGGAACCGCAATTAGCAAGGAAAAGCCGCGTATCAACGTTATTATAATCAAGCGAAGGCGTCGGCTGCAAATTCAGCACCAAAACGCTTCGCCGGGCACGCTGGACTACCGGCAATACCTGCGCGCTGGTCGCGTAAGTAGCAGCATAACAGATTATAAAGTCAACGTTTCGGGCTTCGAAAAAATCCCCGGTCTTCCTGGCCGCAAAAGTGTCATCTACCAAGCCGCCGGAAAAGACATCCGCTCCAAAACTACTGATATGCCGTTCTATCTCGGCCTGATAACCCGCCAGGGTTTCTCTGAGTCCGGGAAATTGCGGCCAATATGCGGCCAGCCCCACTCCGAATATTCCGATTCTTGCCGGGCGGTGAGTTTTACGTTTTATTTTCGTTTTCATGACAAATGCTCTTGGTTAAGTTTTACGCTATGTCTTTCATATGGAACAAGAAGCGCCGGGCCGAGCAAACCGGAAGCAACGGATGTTTTGTCCATACGGTTTCCCATGCTGTTTGTAACCAGAAGCGTCATCCGGTTGCGCCCGGCGCGGACAAAAGAACTTACATCAAAGCGATATGGCCGCCAGCACCTTATTCCGGCAGGGTGTCCGTTCAGGATCAGCTCGGCGATATTTTCAACGCTTCCCAGATCAAGAACCAGAACCTTGCCGATATAATTTTCCGGAATGTCAAATTCCACACTATATTCCACCGTTCCGGAAAAATTCTTAAGGCCGGGAAGATCCGTCCATGAACCAAGCAAACCCTGCCCGTAAAACGCGCCTTTGGAAAATTCCGACTTCCAGTTGATATTCCATTTATCAGGCAGCTTGAACGGAGCCGGAAAATTACCGGCATTTACCGTTCCGTTCCGGAATCCGCCTCCGGTCGCCGCCCGGATATGGTATTCGCCGCTTTTTTCGAGAAGCACATCTGCCGTCAAGCTACCGCTATTCTGTTCCAGGGCAAGTACCTGATGAACATCAGCGGAAACCACATGCGGCTTTTTAGTTTTTCCCCGGAAAATAACCAGAACGGCACCATAACCGCCCAGTTCCAGAGGCATAACCGTACGCCGGTTTTCTGCAAGATCATAAAAAACGGCTTCCGTCGTTTTCCCGTTCTCAGGGTCATAGAACCATGGCGTCCCATTCGAGGCAAATGCGGCGGTTATCCGGACCGGCTCAGGACAGTCGTTCGTAACAAAATAAACATCATCATCTCCAATTCGGCAACGGCTGTAAAATATTCGCGCGGACTTCGGAGTAATTTCGAAGTCCCCGGCAATGATTTCCGGAATTTTTTGCGAAAACCGGGAAATATCCGGACAGAAAAAGGTTTTTCCCGAACCGAAGCATTTTTCATGGCAAATAGCG
>JAQUOK010000411.1 GCA_028717165.1 Victivallaceae bacterium
GAAGTGACCTTTTTCAATGAAGAAAATACAAAAGAGATAATATTATGACAAAGTTTAACAATTCGCAAATTAAATCTCGTATCGTACTGACCATAAGTATTTTTCTGCTTTCAGGCCAATTTTCAATGGGGAAAACCCCTTCCGAAGCCAATAATATTTTTCTTTCCGAAGCGGGGAAAACCGTTTACTCCATCATAGTTTCGCCCGACGACCCGGTCGCGAATACCGCCGCCAGGGAACTGGCGAAACATTTACAACAGGTTACCGGCGCCGATTTCCCAATAGTGCGCCCCGGCAAAAATCATCCGGCCCAGGTTATCGCCGTCGGCCCGGATGCCGCAAAAACGCTGCTCCCGGATTTGGATTTGGCATTTTCCAAACTCGGAAACGACGGCATCGTAATTAAAACATCAGGAAAAAATCTCATTCTTACCGGCGCGTCAAAAGCCAAGAGAGGCACACTCTATGCCGTTTACGAATTTCTGGAGAACCAGGTCGGCATTCGCTGGTGGACCTCCAGCGAAAGCCGCATCCCCGCCAACCCTTCATTATCCGTTCCCCGTACGGATATTGTCTATGTTCCTCAATTTATTTATCGTGACGCATTTTATAAGGACATGTTTAACGGCGTGTTCGCCGCGAGATGCAAATGCAACGGCCATGCGGAACGCATACCGCCTGAATACGGGGGCAATTGCAGAATTCTCGGCTGGTGCCATACATTTTACCAGTTGCTGCCGCCTAGGAAATATTTTAAAGCGCATCCTGAATGGTACAGTGAAAATAACGGCAAACGAACTTTCAGCGGAGGACGCGCTCAACTTTGCCTTAGCAATGAGGAAATGCGCCGGGAATTTACCAAAAATGCCATCAAATGGCTGCGGAAAAATCCCGATGCCGCAATGATTTCAATATCCCAGAACGACGCGTGCTCCATTAAAAACGGCTGCAATTGCCGCGAGTGTCTCAAACTCGCCGAAAAAGAAGGTTCTCCAAGCGGTCCCCTGCTCAAATTTGTCAACCGGGTAGCAGAAGATATAGAAAAAGAATTTCCCCATGTTTATATCGTAACCCTGGCATATCAGTACACGGGCAAACCACCGTTAACCATAAGACCGCGGAAAAACGTAATCATCCGCTTCTGTATTCCCAGAAAATCATTTTCTCAACCGTTATCCGAAAATAAAACATGCAGCCGGAAACTGGAAGCCTGGAGCGCGATAGCCCCCCGCCTGTTCATTTGGGACTACCTCGCCTGTTACGGCAACTTTCTTCAACCTTTTCCCAACCTCAAAACCCTTGGCCCCAATATCCGCTATTTTGCCAAAAACCATGCCGTGGCCGCATTTGAGCAGGGAGACAACGGAACCAGTTGCGGCGACTTCGTCCAGTTGCGGGCATGGGTAACGGCTCATCTTCTCTGGAATCCCCAACTTGACGCCCAAAAACTTATCAGGGAATTCATGGACGGTTATTACGGTAAAGCCTCCAAACCATTGCTGGCTTACCTCGAACTCATCCATGGGGCCGCCGCAAAATTCGATTCCGGCAATATTCCCGGCCAGGGAACTCCATGGCTCCTGCCCCAAGATATGATCCGCGCAAACGAATTGTTTGACCGGGCAGAGTCGCTGACACGCGACAATCCGGCGCTTAGCTGGAGAGTACGACGCGCCAGAATGCCATTGACTTACACTTGGCTCCGGGAATATAAAATCTTAAGATTCAGGGCGAAAACCGCAGGAAAACAGTTTTGCGGCCCCTCGGTTTCAGACATGAGCGCGCTTTGCCAAAAATTTCTGACCACGGCTGAAGAATTTAAGTTGCAACAGCAAAAATATACCGAATCACTTTGGGTTAAGGATTTGATACCGGAACTTAAAATCCGCTTCCGGTCATGTCCCCCGAAAGAAGTTTCAACTCTGGCCGATGATGACTGGTTTGACGTACCGATGACCAATTGCCGTTTCTGGAAAATGGGGAAACTGGTACACTGGGCAGATGATCCGGCCGCCTCTTCCGGACGCGCGGTAAAAATGGACGGCAACCATACGGAATGGGCGGTACAATACGTACCGCCGCCGCTCTCCCCGGTACGCTGTTATGTTGTAATCCGCTGTGACGTCAAACCCGGAGCCGCCAGCTCAGGCCCGGCATTCACAGCGGGTATTTACGACAATAAAAACCGCCGGGGAACTTCAATAAGCAAAACGGTTGCCCTGACAGCGGACGGGAAATATCATGCTTATGATCTCGGCGTATATTATCTGAAAAACGGATACGTATGGGTTGCTCCGGTCAACAATCCTGAAGTAAAGGCGCTTTACATAGACAGAATATTTTTTGTAAGGGACCCTGATTGTGAAAAATATACTGCTATGTATAAGCAGGCGCTCCAACTTCAGAAAGCTAAAAAATATGCCGAAGCTGCGACAATATTCGCCGTAATTCTGGAAAATATTTCAGCTTCCGGCCTGCCGAAAAACAGAGTCACCAGCAGTTATCTGCATAACCTGTATTGGAACCGAAAATATCAGGAGGTCGTTGATTTTGCGGAGAAAACCATGGCGAATCCTCACTCCGATAATTCTGCAAAAATAATTTGCTGCTGGCTGGCTTGCCTATCCTGTCGCGATCTGCAAAAATACGCCGACATGGAAAAATGGGCAGTTAACCTTCAGTCGTTCAGCTCCCCCAAGGAGCGCAATTACGCTCGCGGCATAATTTATCAGGCAATGGCTCTGAAATTGCAAAAAAAACTTAAAACCGCCGCCGCGTTACTGTCTGAGGAAAAAATTGCCGCTATGCCGCCCAGCCAACAGAAACATGCCAGCAAATTAGCAGCCGGATTAAAAACAAAATGACTATTCATAATACAAACCATGCGGCTCCTGCCACACGGAAAAAAACACAAACAGGATGTTTTTATTTTCCGAATTATCACACCGGTCCGCGCCATGAACATATTCATGGCGCCAATTGGAGCGAATGGGAACTGGTGAAATATGCAACCCCGCGCTTCCCATATCACAATCAACCGCGAATCCCGTTGTGGGGCTACGAGGATGAAGCGCTGCCCGCCGTTATGGCTAAAAAAATTGCTGCGGCGGCTGACTACGGCATCGATTTTTTTATTTTCGACTGGTATTACTATGATGACGGGCCCTTTCTGGAACGGGCTCTGGAAAAAGGCTTCATGCAGGCGGAAAACAATAACAAACTGAAATTCTGCTGCATGTGGGCAAATCACGATTGGCAGGATATTCATCCCGCCGGACTTCATTCTCCGAAGAAACTCCTTTATCCGGGAAAGGTTTCGCCGGCCACCTTTCATAAAATTTGCCGCATCGCCATCGAACGTTATTGTTCACATCCGGCTTATTACCAAATTGACGGCTGCCCTTTTTTTTCGTTTTACTCCCTCGAACAACTCATAAGTTCCTGCGGTTCCGTAACTATGACCCGCAAAAGCCTGGACGCATTCCGCAAGGCCGCCGTAAACGCCGGTTTTTCCGGACTTCATCTGAATGCAATTGTCTACGGGAATCCCATTCTACCCGGGGAAAAACAGCCTGCGGATATTCCTCTACTGTTGAAACAACTCGGCTTCGATTCCGCAACCAGTTACATCTGGATGCATCATGTCTCGTCCGACTTACCGACAATCAATTATTCAGAGGTTGCAGAAACCTATCTAAAGACCTGGGACAAATACCGCCGGGAATTACCGGTACCGTATTTTCCCAACCTTACCGTCGGCTGGGATTCGTCCCCGCGCACTTTGCAGAGCGAAAACTGGAACTCAAGCGCGGGATACCCCTATTGCTCAATAGTCACGGGTAATACTCCGGCCAATTTTCAAAAGGCCCTGCAAAAAATTAAAGCTAAACTGGCTAAATACAATCAGGCGCAAATCATCACCGTAAACAGTTGGAATGAATGGACGGAAGGCAGTTACCTGGAACCTGACCGCCACAAAGGCTTCGCCTATCTTGCGGCGCTTAAAGCAGAAATTA
>JAQUOK010000412.1 GCA_028717165.1 Victivallaceae bacterium
ATTTTTACCCGCCTTCCCAAAAACTCTTTATGATTTAATGCCGCGGTTCGGCAAGGGCGGAGCCTGCCCAAATTTTAAAACGAACGAATGCCGGGTATTTTCAGGATATTCATTCGGAACCGCTGGGACAATATAGAAATTATGGATAATTTCATTCTTTCGGCTTTTATGATTTATTATTTGGGGTATTGTATGGAGATTTTTAACTTTTAATTATGGGAGAGAGACTCTATGCGGGTTTTAAGAATCTTTTTGTTCGTTAGCTGTTTGATTATTGGAATTTGCGCCGGAGCAAAAGAATATAATTGTTTTTGGCAAGCTGCTAAACACGCAGATGAAATCGGGATTATTAAATCTCAGAACCGTGGCAATGATTTGAAGCTTACGAGATTTCTATCCGGGAAAAAGTCAGATGTTAAAATCAAATATCCCGACTGGCTTGTCTGGCAGGTCAGGACTACTGGAGAGTATTTACTGCCCTTGACCAAAAAGGATGCCAATTATGTTATTTGCGGACAGAAATATAGTATTCCTGCGATTAAAGCTGATGATGCGGCAAAATATGATGAGATCATTAAGCAATATAAAAAACTTAAACCCGAGGAAGAAGATGCCTTTTTTAAAAAGGTGATTCGTAATGAGAATTATGCTTCATTAGCTCTTCCTTGTCTGTATCGCTTGAATGGTATTGGTGAGTTCAGCCGGGTAATGCCCAAAAAAGACTGCAATTTCTGGCTGGCGGTTTATTCTCAGAAGAATATTGATATTAGCTTCAAGAGATATTTACTTTATAATATTTCCCGAAGTAACTTTTTGAACAGCATTGCCATTTTCGAAGCGGCTCTGAAAGATACTAAACTCAGCACTATGGCTGGCCAGATTTTTGCAGAGAAGGACAAAAAGAGATTCGAAAAACTGATGACTTCATGGCTGGCGGATGACAAGCTCAGGTTGCTCGCTTTAATGAACTCGCAGAATATGATTGAAAATCCAGCCTATGTTTCTGCGGCTATGAAATACTTTGATCCAAAAGACAAGAAAGAATTAATATATTTTATTCCTGTCCTTTGCGCCGCATCTAATAAAAAAGCTCAGGATTTTATTAAAACGTTTCTGACTTGCGACCAGTTGCCTAAAAGCCAAGGCCATAGGGCATCAACAGTCATTACGTCAATGCCGGGAGCACCCTTATTAGCTTTTACACGTTTCCAGGCACGCATCATATTCTCGCGTTCGACCATTACTTCAATTAGATACTTCGTTCCCGGATGAAATAGGTCTGCTTCCGCCGGATTGCTACGGCGCACCGATTCATACTCTCGGAAATTCCGTTCCCTACCCTTTGACTCGGCGTGAGTTTTCCTGTTCATCTTCTGCTCCTTGACAATCTCGAAGTTGCAGTTTCATCCTAATTTAACCAGTTCGAGCCTTCAGCTTGTCGAACTAAGCCTACTATGCTCTCGGCTGACTTCTGTAATTTCATCCTGTCGCTTCTTAACGACAGTAGCCAAAGGCAAAATCACAGACCTCCCCGGGTAATGCGCAACGACCTTCCCACTTATCCCCGCCGTATCTACATACAAGCTTTCCGTATAAGTATTGGACTTTGAAGATATTGGACTTCTCATCCAGCCTGCATGCCTCATATACGATTCCTGTTCGTCGGGGCAGTGTTTTGCCTGCGGCTTCCTTCAGACCTCACCTCACGATGACAGCCCTTGCCGTCCGGCTAGCGATTCCCCTTATCGGGCTCGCAGGAGACTTGCACTCCCAAGTCATTGCGCCCTGCCGGGCGCACCAAAAAAAAAGACGCAAAAAACGAATGGTGCTTAACCATTTGTATTTGCGTCTTCACTTAAAGGCTTGCCGTTCCAAACGGCTTCCTTTACGATCTGACAAAGCAGCTCGCTCTTATTTCAGAAGCGAGGCAATGTATTTATTAGGGGTGGTTTATCTCTTTCAATCTTCTTATAGGCAATTTTCTTTCGTTAAGTTTTGTTTATAATTTTACCAGCCTTTAGAAGGCCGGTCTCTGTATATTTCTCGTCTTATTTGGTATGAGTAACAAGCGGGATAATTTCCGGCATATGCGCCAATATTATTTGCAAAAATTCTTTAGTAAATTTTCATTTTACCTCAACTCCCTGATTACTTCATAGATTGCTTTTTTCATTTTTTCTTCAGCGACGGCTGTAGTAACCGCACCGTATTCAGGTTCGTAACCGCCTTCCTCATACATCGCAGCAGTGGGGATATAGCCGTAACTGGAATTGGCGTAAGCGGCACAGGCCAGAAACTTTTCCGGGATCAATGATTGCGCGTAAAGCTGGTATTCCACCACCGTTTCTGACGGCATCGATAACAAATGGATATCATCGCCGATACTGATCCGGGAAATAACCAGGTTCTTCCACTGCTCCCAGTTCCTGACCATTTCAAGTCGCGTAGATAATAGAATCGCCTCATTCGGATTCACCGTCTCCGTCAGTTTCTTAAGCAGGTCTTTTTCGTTTAACTCCGGTTTGAGCGGAAGCTCAAAAGAACTGTGTTTCACGACTATTTCCCCGGGCTCCCTCAAGTCAAGCCGGTTACAATTTGCAAGCAGTTCCCGGCCCAGCCGTTCCCCAAGCATGTTAAGGCTTGCCGCTTTGTCTTCCAGAGAATATTTGCCGAAAGTAATGTTGCCGCCGCATCCGGTAAAATACATCTGGAACGTGTCCGGCCCATACTGTTCCGTAACATAATCAAGCGCTGCTCCCGGAACATCGGCGCTTAACATGTTCCGTTTGTAAGCGGTCATCGGATGGGACGCGTAAAAATGCAGGATTGCCAGGGGCTTATCGTCAGCGCCGATAAAGCCGATACTGCGTAGCAGCGGATCGATCAGTCCGGTGGGTTGACGTTGCAGTTCCGGGTCATGGCACATGGAGTAGCGCATCGCGTAAACTTTACCGTCGGCACCGACCAGACGGCGATTGGAAGCCAATCCGCCAATCCGTCGCTCCGCGGCAGCCAGCTTTTTCACCGGTTTCAGTTCCGTGGAGGTTTGCGCAACCGCCTTCGCCAAATCTTCACGGATTTTCCGGTAATAAGCAAGCGGAGTTATTTCCATACCCCGGTATCTTTTATATGCCTCGTTCAATTCCAATGCAATCCTGACGCTGTCATGCTGATGGATGGAATGCAGGAATACATTATCCGCAACCGTCCCGGCGGCCTGAGCTGTCAGTTCCTTGATTTGCCCATACGCGCCGCCCCAGATGTAAATAAAATCGCAGGCGACCAAAACAATCCGCTTTTCGGAATCGTCAATAATCACCCCCCGGATGAAGATGGAAGAATCAACTTTCCTGTTAATTCCATAACTGATCGGCGCTCCGATTTCCGGGGTTACGTCAATTTTGAAAGTTCCTAATTTGATACTCATAGTGAGATATTCCTTAATTATCAGTTATATTGTAAAAATATTCCAGCGTTTTTATTTTATCATTATTCTTTTTTATTCTCGGATTTTTCATTATTCCCTTTGTTTTATAATTGCTTTTAAGAAATTGCCTCAAACAGTATCAACTCCGAAGTAAGCGCGGCTGAGAGATTTACTTCCATTCCCTGTTGCTGGAGAATATAGCCATCCACGATACAACTGGATTTATTATTGTCGAAACTCACCCGGTATTTCCTGCCGACATCAATCCCCTTGGAATAAAAATGGTAAGATCGGGATACATCAGTAAGTTTAAAAATTCCTACTGCAGCAGTACCGGCATCCTGCGAGGTATATTCCCATACACAATATGGGGTTGGTTCTTCCCCTTTTTCTCCTTCCAAACGCACTACAGGGGTATGGTGATAAACCCGACAATCCGACAATAACGGGGCCATAAAGTTTTTATAAAGCGTGATATACTGCTTTAACTTTGACTGGAAACCGGGACTACGGGCCGGTATCCCTCCTAGGTAAAAACCGGTAAACATAATAACCCGGAAAAGGAAGTCCAAATCGTAAGAACCGAATTTTCTGCGCCGATCGAGGGTA
>JAQUOK010000413.1 GCA_028717165.1 Victivallaceae bacterium
TATTATCAAAAAACAAGATTTTAACGACTTTTTCAGGAAAAAGGTCAGACGGGCGCGTCAAAAATCAGTTGATGCGCAGAGAAACGAGTTATTAACAGGAAAAAGCCAATACTTTTGAAATTGGCTCTAAAGTAAAAAAAGGAAGGTTTTTTATGAAGGAAACAGAAAAGTATTTTTGGGCAGTTGGTTTTTTTACAGGGTTTTTATGTATTTTCAGTCAGAATATGCTGGCAATTAACATAATCCCCACTCCCAAGCAAGTAGTTGAAAAAAAAGGTGAATTTTGGCTTTTTCAGGGAAATAAGCAAGCGGTCATCGTAATCGGCAATAAGGCGGCTCCTAAAGAAAAATTAGCTGCGGACTATATTAACAAAGAATTAAAAGATAACTACAATTTACCCGGGTTGAAGATCAAAGTTGCCGCTAAATTGAACTCTGCGGAAAAACAGGGAAATCTCATCCTGATAGGTAATGCAGAGACCAATTCTTTATTTGAAGATTACCGCCAACTGCTCAAGAATGATGAAACATTTCTCCGAAAACAGAAAAGTGGACAAGCTTATATCCTTGACTTTTTCGCTAACCGGGAGAATCCCCGGAATTATGTTGCAGTACTTTCCGGCAAGGAAGATCAGGGAACCTTATATGCGGCAGTTAGCTTTACTCAGTTGATTAGAAAAGAAGGGGATGAATACTTTTCTCAGATGGCACAAATCATGGATTATCCTGATTTTGAATACCGGTGGACTTCGTTTCCTCTCTGGTCTCCGGCAGTCCCTTCTCAAAAAAATACTACAAAAATTGATGCCGCCCTGAGATGGAAAATAAATGTAATAAACCAGTGGGGATTCCAGGAGGGAAAACTTAACCCTTCCCAAAGTAAATTAGCTCTCAACCGTTATGCTCACGAAAGAGGTATCCGTCTTTTAAGCGGATACATGGCAAGCTTTGGTTTGAAGAACCGAAAATCCTATCCTGATGGAAAAGTTTATAAATGCATCGGAGAAAATGAATATTTTCAAACTGCAGGTTATTGTCCGAGCAATGAAGAATTAATCGACTTGAAGTGTAAGGAACTAAAAAAATATGTTGAAAAAACTGAACCCGGCTTATTGTTTCTTCATTTTTTAGACAATGATTTTTATTATTTAACAGAAAAAGACTGGGGAGAAAGATGCCCGGAATGCAGGAAGAAGTGGCCTAATGATTCGGTGGAGGCGACAGATGGCAAAGCCGGTGCGGAATCCTATATCTATAATAGGTTCTGTGAAACAGTCTTTTCTGTCAAAAAGGAAAACTATAATGCCCAGAAAGATTGTCTTATTATTTTTACCGGCGCTCCCTATTGCAATTGGAAAGAAACGGACAGCAGTTGGGAAAAAGAAAAAAATTACTATGTCAATATAAGCAAAACCATGAAATATGTCAATAATGTCTTTTTTATGACACGTGAATTGGGCCCTCGGGAAGACAATACAAAAATGCGTATTTCAGATTTGGCGGAAGCATTAGAAAACAAAGGAAAAGGACACAAAGTAGCAGTCTACCATTACTGCGGCAGCCAGAGGCGGTTGCGGAGAAACTGGCCTGTAAATCATAGAATATCAGCCTATTGGTTGGCCGGGGCCATCATAAGTCAGTCCTATGTCGGGGCGGATTTTGTGTTTTTCGCGGGCGGTACACATGCGGCTTTAGGCAGCGAATATAGTTGGAACAGAAAACCCGCAGGAGGCTACTGGGTGGCACCTAAAACGCGTGCGGAATGGACGAAAGTATACCACCCTCTTGTGATAACTTCAACCGCACCGCCTGAGATTTTCGGCAAAGGCAAATTTTTTGATAAAGCATACCGTAATGTATATGGAGAAAAAGCCGGTAATTATCTCGCCGAAGGGTTGCGTCCTGTAAATTCTCTGTTCCCTGAAACTTCCCATGAGTGGCTGGGTTTTATAGATAACGCGTGGTCATTCAGGGATTCTCCTGAATTACAGAAAAATTGGTCAAAATTATTTACGCAAATTGCGGATGCTGACCGGAGAGCGATAGAAGGAATAAAATCCGCCCTGAACAGTAAAGATCTAATCCCAGGGAAACGGGAAGAATTGAGAGACACTCTTAAAGGGTACCGGCAGGGGTTCTATTGGGCTGATTTTGCCCGGAAAGAGGCAGATTTTTATTTTACCTGGCAAAAAAAGGGGGAAAAAGCGGCAGAAACAATACTTACCGAACTGAGCTCGCTTTTAACTAAAGCCCCGGAGGGGGAAATTGCGTTCGCCTCCGAAAGGAAAAAACGGCTCGCAAAAGCTTCTACACAGTTGGAGACCATAAAAGATGAAGCGGAACTGTACAAAAAACAACTTGCAGCTTTGCAGGAGCAAGCCCCGGAAATACATGCCAAGATAAAAAAGGAACTGATGGTAAGGAAAAATTACAATCTGGCAGATAATATGGAATCGTTAAAACAACGAATAAATATTGGGGTGATTGGAGGAGGTTTCTCCTATCTGTTCAAGGACGAAAACATAGGTCATTGTACAATGCTTAAAGAACTGACCGAAGAAATAATGAATTATGATGTTATCTGTTATGGAGGCAGGAAGAAACTTACTCACCAAGAGATGAGCCTTATTCGAAACTTTATATCTGCCGGAGGTGGATTCCTGATAAGCGGGAGTACTCCGTATTATATGCTCGGAAACGGGGATTTAACCCTTATTGCTGACTGGCTGGGGGCGAAATATTTCGGAAACTATCAGGGTAAATTATTATCTGCGTTTCCCTCGCTCTTTTCTCAGAATTTAGAAGGATGGCTGGATAAGTTTGAGAGCGGAAAAGGACGTGCGTGTCTGCAAAAACCTTTAACCGGTCTTCCTGTCCTGATTTATAAGCAAAAAAGAGCTCTGATTTTTCTGTTGGCAAATAAATATGGAAACGGAAGGGTAATCTATAGTTCATATACTATTTATCCGAAAGAGTTAACCTACAAAATCTTGTTATGGCTGGGACATAATAAGCTTAACCTTTTCAAGTAATTTTGAGGCTGAAAATACAAGAGCGGGAATTTACGTTTTATTGTTTTTGATTTATTTTTTCACAAAATTCGGAATAAGAGAAAAACAAGATGAAGGTATTTGTACTGACAGACTTAGAGGGCGTTTCCGGCGTAATTGGTCGTCCGGATAGTATTGGGAATAAGATTTTGAATGTCGAAACCAGCGGTCAGCTCTTAACCGGAGAAGTAAATGCTGTCGCAGACGGGCTTTTTGCCGCGGGAGCGAAAGAAATTGTTGTCTGGGACGGCCATGGCGGCAGCAATTCCATTGACATCCGAAATTTACGGGAAGGAGTGTTACTCTATCAGAGTGGCGGACGGGGGCCGGTAACCATTATGGATTCATCATATGATGCTCTTGTCCAAATTGGAGCGCACGCGATGATGGGAACTCCTGACGGATTTCTAAACCACACGGACAGCAGCCGTGCAATAGTAGAAATACAACTGAACGGTACGCCGGTCGGCGAAATCGGACTTGCTTCACTGTTGGCTGCATGTTTTAACGTACCTACGATCATGGTTTCCGGGGATCGCGCCGCTTGCCGTGAGGCCGGCGAATTTCTGACTACAGTTGAAGTAGTGGAGACGAAAGTCGGAGTAAACCGTTATTCAGCAATCAATCGCAATCCGCTTGAAGTGCGTAAAGATCTTACCGGAACCGCAGAAAAAGCTCTTTCCAATAAAGCTCAATATCCATTACTGAAGATGACGGGTAATTATATTCTCCGTATTCAGTATATGTGCCCCAATCAGGCTGATACCGCAGAAATGCGCGGCGCAGTTCGGATCAATCCGGTAACCGTGGAATATTCCGGCAATGATTTCATTAATGTCTACTCCCGCTATGCGGGCTGGAGTGACGGTGTCCACGCGCAGGTGTATGGATAAGAATCAGCCGTTAACTGTTAAACGCATACCTTATATTGCATGGAAAGTATCGAAATGAAAATAGAAGCCTGGACCGATTTGAATGCTCC
>JAQUOK010000414.1 GCA_028717165.1 Victivallaceae bacterium
AACTGTGCGCAGAGGCAAAGATATTCTCTATGGATAACTGTATTTTGCTTTTCCGGGCTTAGAATGGTCGCAATGAATGGCAGATACAGATGCTTTTTAGGTACAATAAAAGGAACCTGTTGTGCAATCAGTCGTTCCGCATCATGTACGCCGAGATTACTGCTGACATAGACAACCGGGATATTAAAATAATTCGCTAAAAAAGCAATATACTTTTTTAACTTTGCAGGCGTCAAACGCATTTTTCCCTGATCAACCGCAAACACGCAGGGCTGTTCCTGCAATGTCCCATGAAATAATTTGAACGCAGTCGAGTAAAGAACCGGAAGCCCTTTCAGATTTGTGGCTGAAGATAACTCCGGCATTATCCCGAATACCTGTTCTAAATATGTTTCAAGTTCTCTGTCCATTACATATCCCTATGATGTTTGTCAATAGTCAATATACAATGACTTTTGACAAAAGTCAAATAATTAACTGATAACAAAAGCTCTAAAAAATTAGATAAAGTTAGAGTTTTTGTAAAAAACAAGCTCAAAAAAAGAAAGCAATCGCACTTTTAAGACGACAAAAAAAACAGATTTGCGCACTTTTAAGGCGATAAAAACAAACAGTAAACCTTCCCCAATAACCCCCCAAAAGGAGTCTTTCTATGGAAATTATCCAAATGAAAATCGCGGACGTAATTCCTTACGAACGCAATCCGAGAATCAATGACAGTGCTGTCGAAGCCGTAGCCGAATCAATTAAAGAATTTGGCTGGCGCGCGCCCATCGTCGTCGATGAAAACAATGTTATCATCTGTGGACATACCAGGCTTTTGTCGGCGCAGCACCTCGGACTGGAAACCGTCCCGGTACACGTCGCAAAAGGTCTCTCGCCGGAACAGGTCAAGGCTTATCGCATCGCCGATAACAAAACCGGCGAAATAGCGGAATGGGATTTTGACTTGCTGTCGCTGGAACTGGCCGATCTGCAGCAGGCCGATTTTGATCTGTCGCTTTTGGGTTTCGACGCGGATGAACTGGATAAACTGCTTAATGGTGACGATACGGTTGTAGAGGGCATGACCGACCCGGATGAAGTTCCGGAACCGCCGGAGGAACCAGTCAGCAAGCGCGGTGAAATCTACCAGCTCGGAGCACATAAACTGATGTGCGGAGATTCTACCGATAATGTTAATGTCGAAGCATTAATGCAAGGTAATGAAGCACACCTGCTGCTCCAGGACCCGCCGTATAATGTCGCTTACGAAGGCGGCACGGCTGAACATTTAACCATTCAGAACGACAATATGGATGACGCGGCGTTCTTCAATTTCCTGACGGACGCATTTAAGTGCGCAGTCGAAGTGATGACTCCGGGCGCTTCATTTTACATCTTCCATGCGGATTCCGAGGGGTATAATTTCCGAGGAGCGTGTCAGGCTGCCGGACTTCAGGTGCGCCAGTGCCTGGTGTGGAAAAAGGACTCTTTAGTCCTGGGACGGCAGGATTACCAGTGGGAACATGAGCCGATTTTGTACGGCTGGAAGGATGGTGCCGCACATAACTGGTACTCCGACCGCAAGCAAACCACCGTACTGGAATTCGACCGCCCGAAACGGAGCGAGCTTCACCCGACTACAAAGCCTGTGGAAATACTGGTTTACCTGATCAAAAATTCTTCCCAACGGGGCGAACTGGTCGCGGACTTCTTTGGCGGTTCAGGCAGCACGCTGATCGCCGCAGAACAAACCGGCCGCAAGGCGTATCTCATGGAACTCGACGAAAAATACTGCGACGTCATCCGCAGACGCTGGGCTGAATTTGTTCACGGCGAAGGCTGTGACTGGCAGACTTTAACCTCGAAACTATAGGAGGAAATCCATATATGAATCAAAATATATTGAAACTATCCCCTGCGGAAGCACACCTTTTGCGAAAAAATATCCAAGCAATGAAACTCTGGACTCCGAAATGGTTTGAGCTTCTGACCAATGCGGAACTGGCCTCGGCCTGTAATACAACCAAGAACCATCATACTTCGAAGGAAGTCAAAAAAGCCCTGGGGAAATTATGTGGATTTGCCGAAGAGGCAATCCTGATCCACCGAGTGGAATACCGGTATTCGAAGCGTTTTCAGCCACTCGATTATTACAGCCAGCGGAATTTTCACGCCGCCAACCGGAGGCTGGGAGAAAACACCAAATCCCTGGCGAAAGCAAGGTCGCTATGGTGTTCGCCGCGCCGCTATTATCGGATATTAATTGCCTGGCACGCCTGCTGTGTTGCCGACGAATGGGGGTACGAAGAATGGATAGCGTAGTCCTGACCGGGGAGAATTAATAATGGTAACGCAACTGTAGAATCCAAAGAGTATCGTCCTGGACTTTGTAAACAAAACGGTTGGTTAAATCTATGCGCCTTGACCAGCATCCGGTCAGGGCGAAACGCAAAGCTTCAGGCTTACCAGTTCCGGTAAAAGGACTGCGGGCGCATTCCTCAATAAGCTTGATAATGCGTTTATAGGTTTTTTTGTCCTGTGTTTGCCAGTAAGTGAAATCTTCCCAGGCTTCCGGCGTGAAACAGATGTTAAGCATCGGCCAGGTCCTTCAGGCTTTTGGATACGCCTTCATTATTCCTGGCATTCTCAAGGGATTTCAACAGACGTCTGGCGTTTTCCGGACTCTGCATAAGATAGGCGGTTTCCTGCATGGCTTCGTAATCGTCAAGTGAAACCATCACCACGGAACGGGAACTCTTTTTCGTAATAATGACCGGGGCATGATCCTGGCATACCCGGTCTATGGTAGCGGCCAGATTAGACCTCACACTGGAATATGTTATCGCATTCATATCTGAAAATCCTTATTTGTTGTACAAGATATTGTACACCATGAATCCATAAAATACAATAACCAATCGAGAGAAATATGAATAATTCCCCAATAAAACTTACGGCGCTGTCGATTTCCGACTTGGTCAAACTCCTGAAACGCTCCGGTAGCCGTACCGCTTCGGAAGAAATGGTGCGTGACGACGTCGCCAACGGCGCACTGATAAATTCCGATGGAACTTTCAACCTCATAAAATATGCCGCATATCTGGCAAAGGACACTGACGATGCCGCAAATTAACCCGTCTTCAATGCGCCCGGTGGAAGTGGCGCGGCTGATAAACTCCACGGAACTGGGCTTTGTGCTGCCGCAGGCGCGGATTTACCGGGATTTCAACCGCGTGGGCTTTCGCATTGCGGCTTCTGACAATTCACGGAACATCAATCTGCTCAAGTACATCGCCTGGATGTTTGATCAGGAACACACACAACAGGACGATGTTTCGGCACGCTCGTATGAGGAGCGCCGGGACGCCGAGCGGCAGCGCCAGGCGGAGCAGTCGCTCTCCGGCCGTGACATCGGCCCTTTGCCGGAAGTCGGCAATCCCCGGCGGAAAGCGGAGTGCGAGCGTAATTTCCGGCTTTTCTGCGAGTGTTATTTTCCGGAAACCTTCTCCCTGGAGTGGTCCGAGGATCACATCAAAGTGATAATCAAAATCGAAACGGCGGTATTGTCGGGCGGCCTGTTCGCGCTGGCGCTGCCTCGGGGTATGGGAAAAACATCACTTGCCGAAGCCGCCTGTTTATGGGCGATGCTCTACGGGCACCGTGAGTTTGTGGCGCTGATCGGGGCGACGGAAGGCGCTGCGTTGGAAATTCTCGACAGCATCAAAACCGAGCTGGACGTTAACGAACTTCTGGCGGAGGATTTCCCGGAGGTGTGTTTTCCGGTCGCGCAGCTTGAGGGAATCGCCAATCGCTGCGCCGGGCAGCTTTACCAGGGCGTGCGTACTCGCATCACCTGGACGAGCAATGAAATCGTCCTACCGACGATCAAAAGCAGCAAAGCCAGCGGCATCATCGGGGTGCACCGATGAAATAATGTGCCTTCAATCAAATGGCAGAGAACTTTTTGTGAGCGGGGCAGCCTGATTGAGCTATTTTTGTCCAAAATTGCTCCCAACGTTTGCTGGAGAGGATCAAACTGCG
>JAQUOK010000415.1 GCA_028717165.1 Victivallaceae bacterium
TGTCCTAAGTGTGGTGCGCGCCTTGGCCTGGCTTACCGCTGCCGGGAGTGCGGCAAGTCTTTTGTCTATGATGAGCTTGAAAGTAAGAAAGAGCTTGATGCCAGTAATTTCAGAACTGCGAAGCTGAAGGCAAAGTGGCATGGCGGCAGACCTAAAATGGAAAATACCATATTGAGCGGCAGAATAATAAAAAAATGCCCTGAATGCCGTTCTGAAGATGTTTATTACGTAACTGTACAACAGACGGAAAAAGAGGCCGCCGAAAAGGACGCGAGAGCTGATATCGAAAAACTGGTCAGGAAAGCCGAGGCGGAAAAAGCCGCCGCCAAGGCAAAAAAAGAGAAAAAACCTCCCAGAAAGAGTAAAAAGAGAAGGTAAACGATGGCTGGTTGACAATGATTCATTAGTTAAAATACTGAAATTTTAACAGGAGTCATTTCATGTTCCCTGATTTTTCCGAAAGAACCGTTGAAATAAAACATTGCGGTAAAATATTTACGGTTCCCAAACTGTCAGTCCTGCAGTACAGTCGCGTAATCGAAATAATCGGTAATGCGGACAAATATTTGCGGGATAATGATTCCGGCGCCTCGATCCGGGATATAACGTCTGAAGCCTGCGGAAAACTTTGGGAAATACTTGCGGCTGTTCTGCCCGGGGATATTCTGCAGGATCGCGATATGTTCAAATATGATGATCTGGCGGAGTTATGCATGTATACCGCTTTCGGTTCCTATCTGGACGGGAAAACTGCCGGAAAAGGGAAATATTATGAAGCCGCTCAACATCCTGATTATCAGTTGAAAGCCGCGCGTATCCTGTCCCGGTTCGGAGCCTATACCGCTGAAACGCTGTTGAATGAGCCGGCTTCGGTGTTTTTTCCTTGTCCGAATATGCCGAGCGGATTACGGCAGACAGTGCCCTTGAATTAGTCGCTGCTGGGGTGAAGGCGGCTTTCGGCGGTGCCGAACCGCTTTTGGCAAAACGCGGCAGCCTGACGATTTCCAATCCTGATTATTCGCAGGCGGATTTTTCACTTGAACGGATGACGGAAATGGATGAATTCCTGAAAAATTACCGGCCGGTCCGGAAGAAGGCATAAAAAAAGCGGCCATAACGGCCGCTTTTTTCTTAAAACATTATTTTTTCAGGTAATTTTTACCTTTGGCCTCATCTGTGATCTTATTAATGAATGCCTGCAGGGCTTCCTGTTTTTCTTTTTGTTCCAAAGACATTTTGATTTTGTCTTTTACTTCGTCAAAAG
The DNA here is from genome assembly GCA_028717165.1 of Victivallaceae bacterium. Classification (GTDB taxonomy): domain Bacteria; phylum Verrucomicrobiota; class Lentisphaeria; order Victivallales; family Victivallaceae; genus JAHOYW01. The sequence goes on from JAQUOK010000415.1 coordinate 1,265, forward strand.
TTTTTACTTTTTCTTTCTGGAGCGGATCGCGGCGGATAATATGGTAACCGAATTTGGTTTCGACGATCGCGCTGATTTCGCCGTCTTTAAGATTTACGACTGCTTTTTCAAATTCAGGCACCATTTGACCTTTCTGGAATGCTCCGAGGGAACCTTCATTTTTGCCGCTCGGGCAGGCGCTTTCCTTGGCCGCCAGTTCTCCGAACAGTTTTGCGTCTTTCTTAAGCAGGGCGAGGAGTTTTTCGGCTTTGGCTTTGGCTTCCGCCTTGGTTTTCGAGTCATCGTTTTCCTTGACTGCGATCAGGATATGGGATGCTCTCAGTGAATCCGGAGAGTCCGCCGGAGTTTTGAAAGCGTCGGGGTTTTTATCATAATATTCTTTAACTTCTTTGTCGGTAACAGTGCATTTATTGAAAACCTTGTCCTCGAAGAAGGCGCTGACGGCCATTTGTTCCTGAAATTCTTTTTTGCTTTTGTTTTTAGCGATAAAAGATTCAATGGTCATGCCCTGTCTGGCCAGTACTTTCTTGATCTGGTCAAGCTGGAATTCTGGGACTTTCTTCAGGAATTTACTGAATTCTTTTTCAGCCATTTCCTGAGAGGGCTTGTAGCCGGCCTTCAGCGCGGCGTCGAGAACCGCTGTAGTCTGTATAAACTGGACGGCCATGGCGTTAGCCGCGCTGTTGAGCATTTCCTGGGTTACGCCGTCAGGAATCTTGCCGTCAGTAGGCCCCAACAGTTTTTTAACCAGTTCGGCTTTGGTAAGCTTTTGGCCGTTTACTTCGGCAACTGTTTCAGGAAGAAAATCAAAATTGGCTTTGGGAACTGCGGGGACAGTGGCTTTAACTACCTTTGAATCCGCTTTTCCGGCAGGAGGCTGGACGGCGGCCTGGGCTGGTTTAGGGGTTTCAACTGCAAAACCGGCAGTCGCGGCCACGGTTAAAGTTAGAATTGCAAACGACGTTTTTTTCATGATGTATTCCTTTTTTTAAAGTTTAATAAAACAAACTTCATAAACAATTTACAGACCGTTGACAAATCTAACATGACAAGTCGGATTTTACAAGGGGACATTTAACGCAAAATACGATAAATATATTTTGATGGGCTATCGGGTCTTGACAAATTGCTGATTCGTTATATTATAAAATTATGTTCCCGCGGCAGGAAAATGTGATTAGTTAACGCCGCGTGCAGGTTTTTTTATGTTATTTTACCTTGACACGGCAAACTCAAATGTAGTTTGTAATTACCCGACCGGGATCTGCGGCGAACGCAGTAAAAAAACTTTGCGTACGGCGTTACTTAGCCGTTACTGAAAGCTTTTATCGGGAAAAAATATTTTTAAAACAGCTTTTTTATGAGAAATATAAGAGCAAGCTGAAAAGCTTGCGGTAAAAACCGGCGTTTGATAAGATAAGTGACTGAACTCTAATTATTTAAAAGGTTTTTAGTAACGCCTGATTGGCAGGCAGATATTTTTTCGTATGTATATAAACAGAAAAATAATAATTGCGTTTTTCCCGGCAATATTTATTGCCGGAGTTTTAAGCGGGCAAACCTATTATACCCGAACCCGTAATTATCCTTTACCCAGGACTACTATTGAACGGCTGGAGGAGAGTGCCCTGAACATTGCGCGGCAAAGGCTGGCGAAGGATAAAAAAGACGCCAGAGGCCTTCTGCTTCTGAATTTTGCCAATCATCTGGTTCCGAATGACCGGGAAGTTTTGCTGGTTCGGGGTAAACTGAAGTTCAATGTTCCGCTGAAGGTTCCCAAAAGGAAAAACGATGAAAAAGAATTTCTGGTTCTGCTGACCCAGTCGCGGGACCATATAAATGATTCGGACACTGCTATGAACCGTCATCTTCTGGCGATACTGAACCAGCTGATAAGGGTTTTTGATCCGCAGGAGGAAGACGCCATTATCGCTTTGATGGAATTTACCGACAACGGGGTTGAGGTCGATATAAATAAATTGCTGGGCGTCAAACTTGAAGACGTTACCGACGTGAAATTCGATCCGAAAGATTCCCGCTATGCCATTTCGAATATGAGCAAAACCATCAGGATACCGGCCAATATTCCCTGGACTGATACCTGGATAAAAGTTAAAGCCGGAAAGATGATCAGCGTTACTGCGCACGGCACCTGGAGTATGGGGGACGAAGTGGATTTTCCGGCATGTAATCCTGACGGTTATGTTGCGTATGATATCAAAACCCTGAAACGCTGGACTCAGGGAACTACTGCTGCTCCTCAGAATAAGAAAAAGAAAACTACGGCCAGCAGTTTCAAATCCAAACGTTCGGGGGCGCCGGGCTGTCTTCTCGCCAGGATCGGCAATAAGGAATATTACATCGGCTCCCAGACGACTTTTAAAGCCGAGGGCAGCGGAATCCTGTATTTCGGCCCCTACGAATGGGGGGATTATCTCGATAATTACGGCAGCCTTACCCTGAATATTAAAATATACGATTAAGAGCTTATCAACTAATAACCGAAAACGCTCTGATTTGTGGCGGACAACCATTCACTTGTCGAAAAAAAATCGTAGATACTTCCTCCCCAATTTTTTTCAACTGCGCGACTGTCTGTCCGGCACTGCATCATAGCATTTCCTCTATTAGTTGATAAGCTCTAAGATTTCAATGGCCCGTTACGCCCGGCTTTATATCCGCTTTTTTTCAAAAAGTGGTTTTGCCTTTCGCTCTGCTCAGGCTCACCGAAGTGGTGTCTCCCGCGCCTCCTGAAT
>JAQUOK010000416.1 GCA_028717165.1 Victivallaceae bacterium
TCCTGTGCGATTTCGATTTGCTGTTCGGGAGTGAGCTCCTTGCCGACATTCAGCTTGTATCTGCCTGAATCATAGAGCAGACAGCCCTCCCTGACAATATCACTGTAAAAGAAATGCCTTTCCTTGAGCCGTTTTTTTACGAACTTGACGTCATGCACGATAATCCGGAAAGGCATAAGCGTACTGAGGCCGTTGCAGTGTTCGGATATGCCGCGCCAGAGGCTGTAGTGAATAGCGGTCGCATTAAGGCGGCAGACCACCAGAATATCATAATCGGAAACCGCGCCGGATTTGCGGTCGGGGGCTAAATCCTCTTCGTCTTTGTAATTGCCGCGGGCATGGGAACCGAAAAGGATGACCATTTCAACGTCATCGCACATTTCGCGAATAACGGAAACCGCCCTCTCCAGTTCTTTTCTTTTATGTTTCGGTAAATGTTCAATGGACTTTCTCATGCAGGAAATATACAACTGCGCAGCAGATTGACAAAACCGCTAAGCAAAAAAACGCTTTTTTCAAAAGGTGATTTTGTTTTCTGTTATCTGAAACAGTCAGGAATATACCGTACTACGGTTTGATGAGCGCGTCCTGAGCCTCTTTGTATTTGGGGTGGTTCGGAAAAAGCTCGTTGGCTTGGCGCAGGTGCTTTATGGCTTCTTCCCGGCGTCCCCCCTGGATATCGAGCAGATAAAACAGCCGGAAATGATATGCGCCGCTTTTCGGCGCCAGCTTCAGGGCTTTTTCATAACATGATTCCGCTGGTTTAAAGCGGCTTGTCGCCATATAGAATTCTCCGGCTTTGCTGTATGGAAAAGGAGAATAAGGACGCGCTTCAGTCACGGCTTCGAGTTTTTCATTTACCTCATAAGCGCTGATATTGGCTATTTCCTGTCTGGTTTTCCCCTGGAGTTTACAGGTATCTTCAAGCTGTGCAAACAGGTATTCCGAACTAAGCAGATGCCGGCCTCCGGCTATGGCGGTTGCCGCAATAACCAGCGCTGTCAGACAGGCGATTATCCGGCAGGTCGTTTTTGCCTTGTCTTGGCCGCAGAGTTTTTCGTCTTCCGGCCCCGGCATTGCCATCAGCAGAGAAACCGCTATGGCCGTCCCCATCAGGGCAGGCACCTGCAGATCGATATCCATCATCGCATGGAACAGAAAGGCGGTAAAACCGAAAATGAGCGCGACGTCTTCTTCCATATAAGAATGTTCGGCTATCAGTTTTTTTACTTTTTTTATTCCCGGACGGAACGGATAGAACAATGCGCCAATGGAAACCAGCAGCGCCAATATTCCTGCCTGTCCGCCCATTGCCGTAAATAGATTGTGCGGCGCATGCGGCGCTTCCCGGGCGTAAATAGTCTTTAATTTCATATAATCATAAAAGAAATCACCCCAGCCGACTCCGATAAAAGGATGTTTGAGCAGCAGTTTTATGGAAACGATGAAATAATCGATCCTGACCTGCATTGACTGAAAACCGCGCCCGAATTTGTAAATATAAACCGCCCCGCCAATAACAATCAGCGGCGCCAGAATGATAATAGTCCAGCGGAGCCATTTTTTTACCGGGAAAAGCAGGATAAATACCCCGGTCGTCAGGATCAACGCCAGAAAGGCGCTGCGGGCCCTGGTGGCTGCCAGAACGAAAATCAGAGCAGCGGCGGCGAGAGGAATGAAGATCAGGCGGGCGGTTTTGGGCGGTTCGACTTTAGCGCACAGTTTCCATAAAATGACCAGGCACAAAGGCGTGGTCAGGATCAGGTATCCGGCAAGCGAGTTGCAACTGGTAAAAGGTGTGCTTAAGCGACGGTCGAGAACCTTTGCCTTTATCACGCCGTCTGCCTGAGAACCGGCGATTTTTTCCTGTTTGGCGAGGTAGTCGCGCATTTCATCGAAACCCGTAAAATACTGCTCAAAACCCAGGTAAACCGTTATCGCGAGACCGGCGAGAATCGATGCCGTAAGCATCATTTTGGCGCGGGGGGCGTTTTTCAGGAACAGATAAACGGTGAGCGCGTAAGCGGCAAGTCCGAACAGATGGGTTATTTGCATAATCACGAAATCCCACACGCTCGCGTTGATGATCCCCAAAAGCGCGGTAAAAGCCATAAGCACCCACAACGAGGCGCATATGAGAAGTTTGTCTTTACTGAAACTGAGGCTACTGAAAGGGAATGCCGCCAGGCTGAGCAGGAGCAGTATCCCGGAAACAAACGGGAAAATGAACGGTGGCCAGGTGATAAAAAAATAGGCGCCGATTTCTTTCGGGAAAAAGCTTGCGGTTTCCGGAATGCCGATAATGCCGCCCAGTTTCAGCGGCATCAGGAAAGTGAACAGCAGAATGAGGGCGATAACAAATTTGCGGAAATACGTATGCAATTTATTTCCCGGCATGTGTCAGTCTCCCCTTAAGTTCCGGAATAAGTTTTTCGACGTCTCCGGCCCCTAATACCGCGATCAGCAGTTTTTCCGGCCGGTTCTTTAAAATTATAGCAGGCATTTCCGTCCAATTCAAGTCAAGATTAACGGCTTTGGCTCCTGTTCTTTCCGCCAGCATTCGGGAATTGACCCGGCCTTTTTCTGTCCAGGCGGCGAATACCGGAACGGTGAAAACCGAATCGGCGCGGGCCAGTTCCCGCGCGAAAGCGTCGAGATATTTTGCCAGCCTGGCATAGCGGTGCGGCTGGAAAACCACCCGCAGGTGGTAGTGGGGGTAATTCCGGCGGAGCAGTTCGAGGGAACTGGCGACTTCGGTCGGATGGTGGGCGTAATCTTCGATCAGGGTCAGCGTCGGCGAGGCAAAATGTACGGTCATGCGCCGCGCGACTCCCGGGAATTTGTTGACGGCGCGCATTGCCGCTTGTCGGGGAATACCGAGCTTTTCCGCCGCAGAACAGGCGAATACGGCATCGGTTTTCATAAACCCGTTGAATTCTATATCTCCGTATTCGGCGAAACTGTCGTCGCTGAGCCGGCAGGCACCGGGATGGTTCAGGAAAAGTTCAGCGGATTTACCGTCCGGCCGGTAGATCAGGTTTTCGGACTGACGGCCGAACCGGGCGAAATTCGCCAGCAGCGCTTCGGTGCCGCCGACGCTCCAGCTGTGATCATCCTCAATGTTGCTGACTACCCCGATAAACGGGGCGAACAGGGCATTGGTGCCGTCGCTTTCATCCGCTTCACTGATGAAGATGGCGCTGTCGGCCGTCCCGTATGCCGGAAAGGCGTTGGCTTTGCCGCCGATAAGGTATGAGCAGGGAATTCCGCATTCCCGCATGATCCAGACCAGCATGGCGGTAATGGTGGTTTTCCCGTGGGAACCGCAGACCGCAACCGCGCGCGGATACCGGGAAACCAGCTTTGCCAGAAATTCGCCGCGCCGCATGCGGGGAATATGGAGTTCATCCGCCTTGAGCAGTTCAGGATTATTTCCGGCGGCAGCCGAAGAGTAAACCAGGAGCTGCGTTTCCGGCGGCAGATTGGCGGCGGCATGGCCTTCGGATATTTGCGCTCCTTCCTGCCGCAACTGTTCAGTCTGTTTATTGCTTATGAGGTCGGAACCGCTTATTTTACAGCCTTTCTGCAGCATTATCCCGGCAAGCGGAGCGGTGCCGGCACCGCCGATACCGACGAAATGGATATGTTTCAGTTCAGCAAAAATTCCCCTGCCGGTATTCATTTTACTGTTGGGTTTGAAACTGGGTTTCGTATAATTTTCTGTAGATTCCGCCTGCCGCCAGCAGTTCTTCATGGGTGCCCCTTTCCGTAATTTTTCCGTTCGCCAGAACAATGATCATATCGGCATGCCGGATTGTGCTCAGGCGGTGGGCAATGGCAAAGACCGTCCGGTTTTCCATAGCGTGATTCAGCGCTTCCTGCACCAGCCGTTCGGTAACCGTATCGAGGGCGCTGGGGGCTTCATCGAGGATCAGGATCGGAGGATTCCTGAGAATTGCACGGGCAATGGCGACGCGCAGTTTCTCCCCGCCGGAGGGGTTTGAGCCTT
>JAQUOK010000417.1 GCA_028717165.1 Victivallaceae bacterium
AAACAAGTTTTGCCTGGCGCAATGATTTTATCAGGACTTTTCTGGAACGGGATATTCCTCAACTCGGGATAAACATTCCTGCTGAAACCTTAAGGCGTTTCTGGACAATGGTTGCGCATTATCACGGTCAGGTTTGGAACGCTGCTGAATTCGCCCGTTCCTTGGGGAACAGTGAAACCGCGGCAAGAAATTATCTGGACATTCTGTCCGGAGCTTATATGGTCAGGCAACTGCCTCCCTGGTTTGAAAACCTGAAGAAGCGTCAGGTCAAATCTCCTAAGGTATATATCAGGGATTCAGGAATCCTGCATGCTTTATTATCTCTGAGCAGTTTTGATGATATATTGAGTCATCCTAAACTGGGCGCGTCCTGGGAAGGCTTTGTGGTAGAACAGATTTTTTCTCTCACAGACAGCCGGGATATTTACTTCTGGGCAACTCATGCCGGGGCGGAATTAGATATTCTTTTGTTCAAACATGGCAAGCGTTATGGTTTTGAAATCAAGTATTCCGATGCCCCGCGAACTTCAAAATCCATGCGGAGCGCTGTAACTGATCTTGCCTTGGAACATCTTTATGTTGTCTGTCCGGGACTGGATAGTTATCCGCTGGATGATAAAATTTCCGTACTGGCAATCAATGATTTGACAAAAACTATTTCAATTGACACGTAAAAAACGATTTAGAGCATGTTATACTATGGATGACAGAACATTTGTTAAAGGATGCGGACGACCTGAAAGCCTGGCTGGAACTGCCGCTGCCGGAACTTAACGGTGAAGTCCAAACCGAAAAAATACTTGAGTTTGAGAAAAGGCTTGGATCCCCCATACGTCTTGGGAGAAAGTTTGGCTTGGGAAGAACAGTACATCACCTCCCCAAAAAACGGAGGCTTGATTGGCGTAAAAGCCAAAGTTATTTTAGGATAAAGCGCCATAATGATGAGAATTAAAAACATTATATCTAAAATTTTAACGCGATTGACGGGATTTTCCTCTCCATATCGGGTGTTTGAGTTAATACATTATTGGCTGTTTGGGTTATTTCGCCAACGCCAGCCGGAAGCACTTTGGGACGGGAAACTTTCTTACCTGCGTATGCGCCTGACCTCACGGTGTAACTGCAGATGTCGTTTCTGTGATATTGGGCGACATGAGCATAAGGTTAAGATCAGGCACATGAGCACACATTTGATGTATGAATCATGCCGGCCTTTGTATGAGAACTTAAAGCAGTTGCATTTTGCCTATGGAGAGTGTATCCTGCACCCGGAGATGTATGATTTTTGCAAGTTTATGACTCAGAACTATCCCCAAATTATTCTGGGTACGGAAAGTAACGCCGTCGCTTTTACCGAACGGTGGCAGCAATTTGCCGCGGATAACCTGATGATGGTTCACTTTTCTCTCAATGCGGTAAGCTGCGATATTTATCTGAAGGGAGTTTGGTCACCGGGTATTGATGGAGGAGAAGCGGCATTCCGGCAAGCCCGGCAGAATGCCCAGGACTATCTCGAATTTCTGCGCCAAAGGACTCGCCTGTGCTTTGCCCCATCAATATCCATGGTAATAAACCGGGATACGGCTCCTGAGGTGCGGGAGTTCTGTAAGCTGGCGCTGTCAATGAAAGCGCGTTGGTGCTCTTTCTATTTTGACTACACTGAAAATGGCTTGGCAGAGCCATATTTTCATGATGCGGCAATGTCGGAGGTGTTACTTGAATTAATGAAAATGCAAAGAGTACTTAAAGATAAACTCCTGTTAAATTTTCGATTGTTAATCCCCCTTCAGGAAGCATCTCCGGCTCAAGCCAAAGTTAATGCCATGCCGGAGGATGAATTGCGGCGCGAGTATGATGATTTGCTGCAATTAGCGGCGGAACGCTCGATTATCGGCGAGTACCGGCAACGGGAATGGTGGCGGAAAAAATTCCGTAAACATTCTCTTTCCATCCTTGAGGATTTACGTCCGTTTCGCCATGAAATACATCTGAATAAGCAATGTGTATGCGCGGCGCCATGGCGTGCTCTGGAGATATTCCCTGATGGGGGAGTCAGATCATGTTGCTGGATGAAGTCGATATACTATACCCGAGCCGTATCGAGCCGTCAGCGAGTCAACTGGGCGAAAATGCTTAATTCATTGGCGTTTAAGTATTTGCGCAACGAAATGCTCAAGGGTAATTATCCGGAATGTATGGAATGCTGCCCCCTCAATCCGAATTCACATCCCGTCAAAACCGATTTGCAATATTCCCTGTCCGACAGTAATATAATTATTTCATCCACCAATTTTGAGGCGACCGTCAGAAGTTGATATTGAGTCGGTGACTAACTAACTTGCAAGTTTATTTGCGGATTTAAGTATATGGAAAAACCTGTTGCAATATCGGTTATAATTGCCTGTTACAATCACGGGGAGTATATTGAGGAAATGCTTGAGTCTGTGTTTGCTCAGACCTTTACGGAATTCGAGGTGATTATTGTCAATGATGGTTCGACCGACGATACCCGCAAGCTCCTTGACCGCATCCGGCATCCGAGACTTACCGTAATTCATACCGGTAATCATGGTCCCTCTCATGCGCGGAACCTGGCTATAACCCATGCCGCTGCGGAAATTATCATGAATCTTGACGCTGATGATAAGATCGCCACTACTTTGCTCGAAAAAGCCTATCAGGCCTTTGCGGATAATCCGAATGCGGGGATTGTTTATTCCGACGCCGAGTTTTTTGATGGCAAATCAGGCATTTTTGAGCTTGATTACAGTCCGCGAAATATGCTCTATGAAAATAGAATAATTTCACAGGCTTTTTTTCGAAAAGAAGATTGGCAAATTACCGGAGGCTACTGTGAACAACTCCGGTTTGGTCTTGAAGACTGGGACTTTTGGCTGTCAATCCTGGAATTGGATCGGAAGGTTGTAAAAATTCCTGAAGCGTTGGTGTTTTACCGTGCTTACCGTGATTGCAGGAAATGCCGTTCCGGCAGGCTGCTTGAGTCCCGGACAAGACAAATGGAAACTTGGCTTACAATTTTTCGCCGGCACCAACAGTTGTTCGCGTCTTACCCTGAAGACTGGGGAAATTTTGTCGCTCGCGCCCAAAAAATTGAGAACGAAACTTTTCTGGTCAGGTCCCTAAAAGATTTATATTACTATATTTTACGCAGAATTCGCAGCCATGAATAGTCCATTATTTTCAATTATAACCCCTACCCGCGAAAGACCGGCGCTGTTAGTTCGAGCCATACGCAGTGTGGCCGGACAAACTTTTAAGGATTATGAACATATTGTTGTCGACGACGGCAATGATGCGGAAACCGCAAGGGTTGTAAAAAATTTTAATGATCCCCGCCTGGTTTTCCATCAACACTCCGCACAACAAAAAGCCGCCGCCGCCAGAAATACCGGAATCAAACTTTCACGCGGGGAATTAATTGTATTTCTTGATGATGATGACGAATTCTGTCCTCGTATTCTGGAGGAACTGGCAGAATATTTCTCCCGCGCGAACGCGAGCGTCGGATTTATGTGGACAGGCATCACCAGGATAAAAGATAATCCAGCCGGAGAACGGATAATCGATACAAAAATCTGGCCTTCCCGGTTCCCAACCAAAGAATCAGGACTCGTTGAAGCCAGCTCTATCGGCATTGGATTTGGCGTGTGCATTAAGCGCGAATGCATAGATAGAATTGGCTTATTTGATGAATCAATGACCTGTGCGAGTGATGTTGACTTTCTCTTCCGGCTGGCTGAAAATTTTGCGTTCGCCACGATCCCCGAAAGCCTGGTAAAAATACACCATCATAATAATCCGCAACTGACCGATGCAAGCAATAATCGCACCCGTTTGGAAGTACGCCGAAAAATATTAGCCGGACATAGAGATCTGCTAATGAGGTATCCGCGATTGTATTGCGTCCATTATCAGGCTGTTGCTGCTGTAGCGTATGGTGTTGGTTTAAGAAAAGAGAGATCGGAAGAGC
>JAQUOK010000418.1 GCA_028717165.1 Victivallaceae bacterium
GCGGCGCCGGCATTGCGGATGCGGGTCAACATATCGGAAATAGGATCTTGTAACCTCATTGCTCCTCCTTACCAGCTTGCTTTAGTTACGCCCGGGATTCTCCCGCTGGCGGCCAATTCTCTGAAACAAATACGGCAGAGCTGAAATTTGCGGATGTAAGCCCGCGGCCTGCCGCATGCGCGACAACGATTGTAATTGCGGACCTTGAATTTACTTCCGCGCTCACATTTTACTCTTAGACTGGTTTTAGCCATAATTCAGCTCCTTGTTATTCCGCGAACGGCATTTCCATTAATTTCAACAGTTCCCGTCCGGCTTCGTCGGAAGCGGCGGAAGTAACAAAAGTAAGGTTCATACCCAGCGGATACTTCAGTTTATCCGGGTCGATTTCGGTAAAGACCGAAATATCCTGGATACCGACGTTGTAATTGCCGGCGCCGTCAAAACCTTTCGGGGAAATGCCGCGGAAGTCTCTCACCCGCGGAAACGCGTTGTGAACGAGACGATCGAGGAATTCATACATTCTTTTGCCGCGCAAAGTCACCATGACTCCGTTCTGCATACCGATGCGGAGCTTGAAATTGGCGACGTTCTTGCGGGCTTTGGTGATAACCGGCCGCTGGCCCGTGATCAGGCCGATCTGCTTCTGGGCCTCGGTGAACGCGTCACGGTCGGCGCTGGAAGCGATCCCCGTGCTCACGACGATCTTCTTCAGGCCGGGGATCTGCATAACATTCGCCAGCCCGAGTTTGGCTTGCAAAGCCGGCCTTACTTCTTCTTTATATTTTTTCTGCATATCAGGCATAGTATATAACTCCGTCTTAAGTCAGGTCCTGGGCCGTCTGCTCATCCTTTACCGGATTCACATTCGAAACATGTACGGACACTGAACGTTCAATTAACCCGCCGTTGGGATTAGCAGAAGACTTCTTGACAGTTTTTTTGCCGAAGCTTTCACGCTTTTTGGCGTTGACGTTGGCTAATTCCAGAACAACCCGGTCGTTGGCGGTGAGAACGGCTTTTATCGTAGCTTTCTCGCCTTTCCATTTCCCGGAGTTGACAATAACTTTGTCGCCTTTTTTGACGTGGTATTTTTTCATTACAACACCTCCGGCGCTAAGGAAATAATTTTCATAAAGTCTTTTTCCCGGAGTTCGCGGGCGACAGGTCCGAAAATACGGGTACCGACGGGATTCTTGTTGTCGTCGATGATAACCGCCGAATTGCGGTCAAATTTCAAAGAAGAACCGTCGGGCCGGCGAATTCTGTAGGCGGTCCTGACGATAACCGCTTTTACCACCTGGCCTTTTTTAACGGTGCCGTTGGGAATAGCTTCCTGGACAGCGGCGGTAACAATATCTCCTACTTTCGCCACGCGTCTTCTTTGCCCGAGGACGGTAATCGCGACGATCGACTTGGCGCCGGAATTATCGGCGACCTCCAGTTTTGTCTGCATTTGTACCATTTTTCAAATCTCCCCGGCTGCTATTCTGCGTGACTGATGATTTCCAGCAGGCGCCATCTTTTGGCTTTACTGAGGGGGCGGGTTTCAACCACCCGGACGGTATCGCCGATCTTAGCCTGATTTTCTTCATCATGAGCAGTATATTTTTTCTTTACTTTGACAACCTTTTTATAAAGCGAATGCGTCGTCCGGCGGGTGACTTCGATAACGATAGTCTTATTCTGGACATCACTGATCACGACGCCGACGCGCTCTTTGCGGTTGCCGCGTTGTTTAGTTTCAACAGTACTCATTACATCCACCTATTTAACCCTCGGCTTTCGCCAGACGGATATTCTGTTCGGTTTTGACTCGTGCAATATCGCGACGAACAGATTTCGCCACCGATGTTTTTTCCAGTTGACCGGTCCGGGACTGAATTTTCAAGTTAAGTTTTTCCTTCCGGAGTTCACTCAACTTGCTGTTCAGTTCCGCGTCCGTCAATTCTCTGATATCTTTCATCTTCATGAACAATCACCTTTTTTCAGAGTTACCGGTTAACGTGCCAGGAATTTGCAGCGGATACTGAGCTTATTGGCCGCGAGCGCCAGGGCTTCGCGGGCAACCATGTCATTACAGCCGCTGATTTCAAAGAGCACACGACCCGGCTTGACCGGAGCGACCCAGCCTTCCACGTTACCTTTTCCCTTACCCATACGTACTTCCAGAGGTTTTTTGGTAATAGGTTTAAAGGGAAACATACGAATCCAGACTTTGCCGCGTCTTTTCAGGTGACGGTTGATCGCTACACGGGCGGCTTCGATCTGGTTATTTGTGATATAGCCCCTGGTTACAGCCTGCAAGCCAAAATCGCCGAAATCAATTCTGCTGTTTTTGGCGGCCAGGCCGGAATTACTTCCGCGCTGAACCTTTCTGTGCTTTACCCTTTTTGGCATCAATGGCATATTTCTGATCCTCCGTAGGTTCGTTATGACAAATCCATACTTTTACGCCAATTTTTCCGGCGGTAGTGTTCGCTTCCGCGAAACCGTAATCGATATTGGCCCTCAAAGTATGCAGCGGCACGCGCCCGTCCTTGTATTGTTCTTCCCGAGCGAGTTCCGCTCCGCCGAGGCGACCGGCACAATTGATTTTGATTCCGTCCACACCCATGTCCATGGCGACCTGAATGGCGCGCTTCATGGCTCTTCTGAAACCGATCCGGCGCTCGAGCTGGGCGCAGATATTTTCCGCTACCAGTACGGCGTTTATTTCCGCGCGCTTGATCTCGGCGATATCGACAATGAATTCCTTGCCGCTGGTCATTTCAGAAAGAGTCTGTCTCAGTTTATCAAGTTCGCCGCCTTTTTTGCCGATAAGCAGTCCCGGGCGGGCGGAAAAGATAGTTATGCGGACACGACTTGCGAAACGCTCTATCTGGATACGGGAAATCGCGGCACTCGAGAAATTATCCTTGATGTACCTGCGAATCATTATATCCTCATGGAGCCAATCCCCGAAAGACTGTTTACCCGCGAACCAGCGGGATTCCCAATTCTTGGTCAGGGCTGTTCTTAATCCGATTGGATTTACTTTTTGTCCCACGCTTTAATCCCCTTAATTAATGTCAGTTAGGGTGATCCGGAGATGACTGGTCCGTTTGCGGATTCTTCCGGCGGCACCGCGAGCTTTTGGGCGGAAACGTTTCATTGTCGGACCCGGTCCGACAAGCGCTTCTTTGACGACGAGCGTTTTGCGGTCGAGGTCAAAATTATTTTCAGCATTGGCGACAGCTGAGCGTAAGGTCTTTCCCAGCAGCAGCGCGGCTTTGCGCGGGCTGAGATCAACTAGGGCCAAGGCTTCCGTTACGGATTTTCCCTGGATGAGGCGGGATACCTGAATCGCCTTTTCCGGAGATATCCGAACGTTTCTTGTTACAGCTCTTACTTCCATAATTTACCAAACTATTTATTTACTGTATTTGTATCTGTTACGGCTTCCATTCCGGGAGCCAGACTTTCGATATTGCCGTTTACCGGCACAGCCGCCGACACAAAAGGCCGGGTCATAATAACTCTGAGCTGCGCCTGCTTCCCGATGTAATAGTTCAGCCCGATGGACACCCCATGAACCGAACCGACCGGCAACACCACAACTTGCAGATCTTTATTCACCGCCAGTATCCTGCATCTGTCAACCGGCTTCTGTCTGAATTCAAGATCCGCGAGGGTAGTCAATTTGCGGGCTCCCTTTTTAAGTTCTTCCGCGCGGAGGTTTATTTCCGCCTTCTGAATTTTCCCTATAGGCATCTGTTTAAGGAGAGAATCCGCAAACTCGCAAAATTCAACACTGCGCAGGGCAAGTGTCCTGCTGTTGTCAAAGACATCGTTGAGAGTTTGTATCAGCTGGCCTTCCCTGAATGTCGCGGCCTCCATTTTTGAACTTGCCATGGTGGCTGCTATGCTCAGCTGCAATCGACGATAGCTTTCATTTTGCGCCTGAAAATTTTTTGTTATTTCAATCAGCTCTTTACGGAGAAGTTCATG
>JAQUOK010000419.1 GCA_028717165.1 Victivallaceae bacterium
TTTCCATGTCCGAGGCGCGCTGATATTGTCCCTCAATGGCCGCATACCAGAATTCCGCATTCAACCCGGCATATATTGCTTCAGGTATCTTTACCTTTGTCTCCTTGTCAAACACTAATTTTCCAACTTCCCTTGCATATGATTTCAGAGTCCGGACGCAAGATTCCGTCAGATATTCCACTCCTGAGGAAATTATAATCCCGTAATTCTTAATTTTGCTGGTGGTGTCAATGCCGCTTTCGAGAATTATATCAAAAGGAATACCCCTTTTTAACAGGAAATAAGCCAGGGCATCACACTGATGATTATGCCGGAAACGTTCGATTGGATTCGTTTTCCAGATATCGTTGAAAATATAAGTGGAAGTCGAAAACAGGATTGCCGCGCGGCCGGGGAGTCTGCTCAGATTGCCGGTTTTTTCGCAGAACGGTTTGATGAAATTTTTGTCCAAATCAGCAGCGGCACTAAAATGCGCGGGAGTAAAGGCGGCAACAGGCCAATAACCGATACCTGACTCCCCTTCTGCAAAAGTTTGGAGAACATATCTTCTGAAAGCGGTAACTGAAATACTCTTTTCCGAAACGGCGCAAGGATCATAAATCGGGATTACCGTCCTCGGCGAATCCGGAGGGATGAATTGCGCCTGACATTGCCCGGTGGCAATTTTTTTGTCCCATCCGGAGTCGTCAATTGCATGAAAAGAATATTGTGTATAAAGGTGAAAACCATTTAATGCTGAAGCGTCCAATTGTCCCAATCTGTAAGTTTTTGTCGTTTCCGGCGGTGAATTGGGAATTGAAATTGTTTTGCCGCAGATCCAACTATCGGCGGGAACAATATATACGGGACATTCCGGTCTGAGTTTTTTTATCGCCGCCACAAGTTTAAGATGGAAATTCAGTAAGCATTTTTGCTGATAATGGTTCCAAAGCAGAATCGGGTTCCGGTCACTTATGATCCCATGCGGAATATCGGCATACATATTAAGCGGAGGCACTTTCATTCCGTATTCCTTTTCGAAACCCGACACGATCTCTTTGTTCATCGCGCCGCCGGCCATAACGGCGGCTTCGTCATCAAGACAAATACCTCCGAAATTAGGAAAAGATGATAATTCGGAAACCAGAAAACATACGGCTTTTTCCAAAAGCGCAGTTTGATCCGCAAAACACCGAAACTTGCCGGTTCTTCCCCAGCGGTCCCGCGTCAGTAAACTCTTCTCGGGTTCAAAAACCATCCTCCATAGATCCGGAATAATCGAGACCTTTATCCCGGAGCCTTTAAACTTTTCAAATACCGCTTTGATTTTCTTTTCCCTGTCGGCAGACTTCCATTCGATGTTTCCGTCCTTATTTAAGGTTAATGTCTGGCTGCAGTCGCAATAGAACCAGCCCATCTGGACTCCGATTTTTTTGTATTCTTCAACTGCGAATTTTTCATCGATATTTGATATAATATTGAAATCATAACCACAAAGCAGCCCGGGTATAAACAGTGTCAACAGGCATAAATAAAAAAGATAATCCTTTATTAAGAAACTGCTTCTCCTGAAAAATTTTTGACTTTTTTCAGGCGGGTTAATTTTGTTATATGTTTCATCCATATGACATTGTCTCCCAATATTAGTGTCTTTGTTTTAAACTTCTATCATAAAAGCGTTTTTAAAATCACGGAAAATCCACCGGATTTTCTCGTCGTCCAGGGCTTGCCCTGGGCGCGGTCCAGCGGCGAAACGCTGGTCGCGCAAAGCGCGAAACTGTTCCTGGGTTGCGGGCCAAGCCCGCCTTAATTAAAGCTTAATCATTTTAATTCTTCGGCCACGACTTTTACCAGTTCGGGATGCCGCCTGAAGATTCGATCGGAAGCAAGCATTATGGTTCCGTTTTCCGCCAGTCCGGCGATCCGGATTTCCGTCCGTAAGCGTTCAGGAGTCTTTAATTTATCCCGGTCATAAACGCCCACAAACGGAACGAATTTATTGTATTTGACAAATTTCCCCTGCGCATTCTTATATTTCATGCAGGTGTCGTAAACCTTGCCGTAAGACCAGAACGGTTTGTAGAACCAGGCTATAGTCTGGCCGCAGGATTCTACCGGGAGCCGGTTCCCATAAACCGGATTCAAGTCGAAATCAGGGTAAATGTGGATCGAAAATTCGGCGGACGGCTTGAGGCTTCTGACGAATTCCCTGACCTCAGTTACGTATTTAACGAGGGATTCCTCCGAAAACCGCCGCATGATTTCAATAACGGAAATATCCGGGTGTTTATCGGCGAATTCCTGACGCCGCTGCCGTGAATAATCACAAAAACACGCATAATAATTGCGGTAACCGACATAATCAAACGCGAATCCGTCAAAATCAAAGTTGCTGAAGATTTCACCGATGATCTTCTTTTCATATTCCGTCAGTCCCCGGTCAGGACAAAGCCAATTCCCGGTATGGACATTGGCCCGGCCCGGATCTATTCTCGGCAGTTTTGCATTTTCATCTTCCCAATCCCGGCATTTCTGAAGAAGCTCCGGGTGTTTCTTGGCAAACTCTGCGTCGGTACGCAAATTTACAAACCATGAATGAACCTTGATGTTATTCTTATGCGCTTGTTCGATCAGATATTTGAGCGTTCCGGCTTCAATGCCTTTGTCGTATTTCAAGAAACTGCTCTCATATACGGCCTTTCCTGAATCGGCCGTATACACAATAATGACATTGCAATTCATTACCTTGGTCAGACGAATAAGTTCGTCCGCTTCTTTATGCGTTTTTATTTGGTCGGACCAGAGCGCTTTCCAGTTAAAAGCCGCCTTGGGAAGACCGGCAAAATTCATCGGGGCTTTTTGGGCAGATACATTGAGTTTGGGCATTGCCGGGTAAGCATTTTCCATAGTTTTTTTGTTTGGCCCGGCAAATACCGCATACCCCCAGCGGTCCGGGGTGTGGCAATCTCCTTCACCGATTACCGGCCAAGTCCAGTAAGAAGCGTCAGCACCATAGCAAGGGGCATACCTGCGCCCGAGGTGAATTCTCCAAACATCACCCGGCCGAGGCGGAAAATTTTGGGTATCGGAAAGAAATTTAAGCGACTCAAACGGTATCGCAACTTCGACCGTCCAGCCGTTATCAACATCATAGGGATCATTCAAGGTCCCGTCTATATGTACTGCCGTTTTCATCCCGGGACAGTTCCAGTCCGGATGGATTTTAACTCCATCGGAGGGACGTTTTATGCCCATGCGTTCGCAAACCTTTTTCCGCCAGGGCGTCTCCTGCCATTTGTCGCAGACGATATTTGATGGATTAACATGGGTTTCCGTGTAATTTTTTCCGTCATTATCGGGATCAAGATAAATTTTTATAAGATTCTCAGTGTAGGAAAATTTTTCCTTGTATTTCCGTTTTTTCAGCAGTAAGACATCGGGAAGGAAATTACCCGCCATCGGGAAATCGCGAAAACATTTCTTCGCCCACAGATTGGGGTCGCTTATTCTGAAGCTGAGATAGAGATACTTGTCATCCCACAGCATTTTCGCTGTTACCGGGTAAAACGGAGGAGTGCCCTTTTCGATTTCCAGAAAGAGCGGTGACGGCGCGGCACTGCGCCAGGCGGCTTCATTGGGAATACCGTCCAACTTAATGGTGGTTGCCGTCTTATGGACCGTATATGACGGCAACGTGTTATCGCCCGCAAGTAAATTGAACCCGTTTAACCGCCAGATCAGCAGTAGAAAAATTAAAACCTTGAATTGTTTTAGTGTTTTCATTTTAAACTTCGCTACCAAAAACGTTGTTAAAATCACGGAAAATCCGCAGGATTTTCTCGTCGTCCAGGGCTTGCCCTGGGCGCGGTCCAGCGGCGAACCGCTGGTCGCGCGAAGCGCGAAACAGTTCTTAGAGCTTATCAACTAATAACCGAAAACGCTCTGATTTGTGGCGGACAAGCATTCACTGGTCGAAAAAAATCGTAGATACCTCCAGTATCCCCGATT
>JAQUOK010000420.1 GCA_028717165.1 Victivallaceae bacterium
AAAGCCGCGTCCACGGCCTTCTGCAGTTCGGCCCGGTCTATTTCCCGCCACGGTTCCGGAGACGAACCGTTTTCCGTTTCCGCTCTGCCGTCCTGTCCGGATTCGGCAAAAATATACATTTTCTTCTGCCGCCTGAAATAATCCAGGGCCGTGTTGCGGGCAATGCTCAGCAGCCAGGCCAGAAAACGGTCATGATCACGGTAACGATGCAGATTCTTCAGCGCTTTGAGCCAGGACTGCTGAAACAGATCGTCCGCGGCGGAAGCGTTATCCGCAAGCATTTTCAGCAGGAAAGAGTAAACCTGCCGCTTATACCGCTCATAAAGTGCCGTAAAAGCGTCCGCATCTCCATGCAAATATGCTTTTATCAGATCATGGTCAAGCTCGTTCAAATTCAAATGCAGCCTTTTTTATTATATAAAACGTCGGAATTCGCAATTTATTGCAGGATGCAGGTGAGATTTTCCTGAAATGTCCGGAAAATACCTCAAGCTATTCTATTTCCAGCCCAGTACCTGATAGCCCTGTTGGGACAGGGTGAGTTCGACATGTCTTTTGAATACGGGATCGGGGGCTTTTTTGACAAACATCCAGTCGATCAGAAAACCGAGCCCGTTTCCGGCCGCCCCGATCGCCGTACCGGCTCCGGCCGAACCGGAAGCCACGCCGACTGCGGCGCTGACGCCGGTATTGGCGGCGGTTTTAGTGGCGGATTTCGCCAGAGTCCTGTGAGAAGCAGGGGTAGCATCGAGACCGCCGCTTCTGGCCATTTCAATAGCTGTCTGTATGTCCTTTTCCGCCTGTTCCGGGCCGACTTTCTTATAGTGCGCGTTAGGATACAGCACGGGCCGGCAGGCGGAGCAGGCGGCAAGCAGCAGCAGGCTGAAACCTGAAAACCACAGCACAAACCGCCTTGGAAATTTACTTTGCCCTGGTTTCATCTATGATTTTTATCACCTTTTCGCGGATGTTATGCAGATTATGATTGAACACGTCAAGTTTATTTCTGAGGCTGTGCTGCCGGCGGCTGAACGAATTTATCTGTCCCAGCAGGTCATTCAGACCGCGCAGGATGCGTTTCAGCAGACTTATCCTGAATTCCGGGATCTGGGTTTCATCAAGCTCGATCACATCGATGCTGCGCGCAATGACCCGGCCGAAGGTACAGGCGGTAACCATGCCCTGCCGGCGCAGAGACTGCCGCAAGTCATGTACCAGCAGTATGTTCCATTTTACGGACAGTTTATGCAGATCGAGATAAATTTCGGAATCGCGCCGGTCCTTGATGTCGCTGATGTCAAGATGTTCCTCATCGTCCTCGAAAAATATATCCAGATAATTTTCAGGATTGCTGATATCCGCATTGGACGGCACCAGGTCGGGCTGCGCCATGAGTTTGCTGATAATGCTGTCTTCTTCATCCGGCAGGTCCAGGCAGGAAGGCAGTATCCGGAAATAATGCCGGATCCGTTTTTCATCCTGCCGGATCTCTTTTTCCCAGCGGAACTCATTCCAGTTACGACTGTCCGATGAATAATCCATCTTGATTCATATCCTTCAGGGATTAAAAAATTATTTTTTACCGCTCAATTCTTCGAGCTTTTGCAAATCTTCCAGTTTCGGGGCGTCGCTCCACAGATCTTCCAACTGGTAGCGTTCCCGCATTTCCGGGGTCATAATGTGTATGATCACCGCGCCGAAATCAATTAAAATCCATTTGCTGACGGATTCGCCGTCAATTGCCGCCGGTTTTAATTTTAATTCTTCGAGCACGCGTTTTTGAATCCATGCCGCCAACGCTTTCATTTGCGGTTCAGACTGCGCCGTACAAAGCACGAAATAATCGGCGATTGTCGTAACTTCGGAAACTTTCAGCGAAACAATGTTCGCCGCCTTTTTTTCTTCAGCTTCCCGGATGCAGAATTCGGCAAGCGTTTGGGGATCGATTGCTTGTTTTGTCATAAATTTATCAGGCCTCCCTGTATAGCCCTTTGTCGGTTATATATTTCAATACTTTTTTATTTATATTTTCCGGTTCGGCGCCGTTTCTGATATTTTTCCTTACAGCAGTGGAAGATATGTCAAAAAACGGCATTTGCAACACGCTTTGCAATAAAATATCGATTTCTTTCGGCGTCCAGTATTCAGATAATTTCCCCCGATCCGGCCCGCAGCCCCGGCGCGGACAGCAGAGCAATTCATATTCGGCGACTATTTTCTTCGCGTCATGCCAGGTGTGCAGCGCCGCCAAACTGTCTCCGCCAAGCAGTAACTGGAGGGAGACGCCGGGAAGTTCCTTTTCCAGCAGTTTCATGATTTCACGGCTGTACGACGGTCTGAGACCGGCCCGGCGCTCAATATCCGAAACGATCATGTCCGGCTCGTCCGCGGTGACTAGTCGCAGCATGGCGAGACGGTCAGCGAAGGGGCTTATTTTTATGTTCGGTTTGTGCGGGGGATCATAGGCCGGAACAAATAAAACCCGATCCGTTCTTCCCTGTTTCAATATCTGCCGGGCCAGTTCGAGATGTCCGTTATGCGGAGGGTCAAAAGTACCGCCGAAAAAGGCAATTCGCATATTGCTGTCTTTTTGTTTTGTAATTATACCTGCCAGAAAGTAAATTCTATTAAGCGGTCAAGCTTATTTTTATGTAACATCATTCGCTTCGAATTAAATAGACATTTTTAACTTTTAGCTTATATTTATAGTATATAGGGCATTAATATGAAAATCAACATCAACAACGCTGCTATCTGCAAAATTGCGGCCGAAATAGTGAAAAAACTCCATGCCGCCGGACATTCCGCATATTTTGTCGGCGGAGCCGTCCGCGACCTGCTTTCGGGCAAGACCCCCAAGGACATCGACCTGGTAACTTCCGCCGTTCCGGCCGAAAGCGCAAAACTTTTTCCCGATATGCAGGAAGTAGGCGCCGCTTTCGGGGTTATGCTGGTCAAGGAGCAGGGAATGAGTTTTGAGCTCGCCACCTATCGCGAGGAACGCAACTACCTTGACGGGCGCCGTCCTGAACTGGTAAAATATACGGACAATCCCCGCATAGACGCCGGACGCCGCGATTTTACCGTAAACGGTCTGCTTTATGACCCGGAAAGCGGGGAAGTGCTCGATTATGTCGGCGGTATAAAAGATTTGCGGCTCGGCATATTGCGGGCCATCGGGAATGCGGAAGAACGCTTCGAGGAAGATTCCCTGCGGATGTTGCGGGCGGTGCGTTTCGCGGCCCGGCTGGGCTTCAAACTGGAAAACGCGACGCTGCGGGCAATCAAAAAATCGGCGCCCGCCGCCGCGGCGCTGTCGCCGGAACGCATCCGCCAGGAATTGACTATGATCTTTACCGGCCCGGCTCCGGATGTCGGTTTGGAGCTCCTGCATGAAACCGGCCTGCTGGCCGTAATTCTGCCGGAAGTAGAAGCGATGCGGGGGATCACTCAGCCGCCGCAGTTTCATCCCGAAGGCGACGTTTTCCGGCATACCCGGAAAATGCTTAAGGCAATGGCGCTGCCTGATGAACTGCTGGCCTGGAGCGTGGTGCTGCATGATGTGGCCAAACCGCTGACTTACTTTGTCGATGAAACCGGCCGCGAGCATTTTTTCGGGCATGATATGGCGGGCGCCCGCCTGGCGAAAAAAATACTTTACCGGCTGCGTTTTTCCAATCAGGCGACAGACCGGATTTCCAGTGCCGTCAGAAATCATATGCGTTTCGCTTCCATCCCGCAGATGCGCAAAGACAAAGTCCGACGTTTGATCGCCGACGATAATTTCGCTTTGGAACTGGAACTTCACCGCCTGGACTGCATATCCAGCCATGCCCAGATGGACGTTTTCAATTTTCTGCTGGACAAAGTGCTCGAACAGGCCGGAGAAGTCGAACTTCCCCCGTCTCTACTGACCGGAAGAGATTTAATAAAGATGGGGTTGAAACCGGGTCCGCAGTTCAAGAAAATACTTCGGAAAG
>JAQUOK010000421.1 GCA_028717165.1 Victivallaceae bacterium
GCCATGTCAGAGTCAAAGGCCATTGGAAGGTTTTTACGCATTTGATGTTCGGCGTGATTGCCATAACCGTGAAACAGTTATTCAACATGTTGATTTAAAACATCTTGAATTGGTTGATAAATGATAATCTCCGTAATCCCGGAAAACCGGGAACGGAGGCATATACTCAAAAAACAAGATTTTGACGACTTTTTCAGGAAAAAGGTCAGACGGGCGTATCAAAAATTAGTTGATGCGCAGAGAAACGAGTTATTAACAAGCAAAAGCCAATAATTTTGAAATTGGCTCATTTATGAAAAAATAACGGCACCGGCGGGTCGGGACGCGGCCCGGCAGCGCTTTTTCCGGGGGTATTGGGCGCCTGAACAGCGCGGAAAATCTTAATACCGGGACTTTTAACGGATTCATACCGGCTTAATCTTTCTGGCCTTTCTGCTTGTAAGTCTTTAAAAACTAAAGTATATTTAGGGACTGTTTTTTAAGAAATTTATTCTCAAAGGGTGGTTATGTGAAAAATCTGAGCAGGAATGAAATAGAAAATCTGGTAAAAGAAATATTCAATGAAATTTTTGAAATACCGTTAGAGGAATTAACTCCTGAAAAAAGAATTTTTGAGGATTTAGGCCTTGACAGTCTGGATATAGTTGACCTGATAATTAACCTTCAGAAACGTTTCGGGGTTTCACTGCGGGATAACGAAAATATCAGGAAGATCCGCACTCTGGGTGATATATGTGATTTTTTTGTCGATTTGGGCAAAAACCCGAAGCCGTGAAGAATCCTGACGCAACAGGAGCGCAATATCAAATGGGAATTACTTTTCGAACCTATTTTACGGCCGTCGCGGCTTCTTTCCTCTATACCTTGTGCGCACTGCCGTTTCTTATCCTGCTGCTTTTCCTGAAAAAAAATTCCCGCAGGAAACTGTGGCGTAAATTCATCGTCTGTTACGGCCGCTGGATCCTCTTCTGGACGCTGAAGATCCGGGGCCGGATCGAATATACGGACATGCGCCCGGAAGAAAATTCCCCCGGAATTTTTATCGCGAATCACCGTTCGGCGTCGGATGCCTTCCTCATGGCGGTTTTAAACCAGGATTTGGTGCAGGTAGTCAGCGCGTGGCCGTCAAAACTGCCGTTCTGGGGGTTTTTCGCCAGGCGCGGCGGCTATTTGAACATTGACCGGCTTCCGTTCGAAGAATTCATGAAATCAGCCTGCCGGGAACTTGCGCATGGCGTCAGCATAGTATCTTTCCCGGAAGGGACGCGTTCCGGTTCGAAGGAAATGAAGCAGTTTCACGGCGGGATATTCCGGGTGGCGCTCGCGGCGCAGTGTCCGCTCTATCCGCTTTGTATAACCGGGAACGAAAACATGCCCGACCGGAATTTCCGGATGCATGACGGGAAAATAAGAATATTCAAGCTGCCGCGGATAAATTATGACCAATATAAAAATATGTCCGCGTTTGCGTTGAAAAAATATGTCCGCAATATGCTCCAGGAAAAAATGGACCGGGAAGAAAGGGAATAGCATACATGGTTTTTTTCAGCGATAAAACTAAAGACGGCTTCGCCGGCATCGGCGAGCTCCGGGCAGTACAGGAAAAACTGCTGCGCGAACATCTTGAATACTGCCGCGACAATTCGCCTTATTACCGGGAAATTCTGGGCGGATACGATTTTTCCGGGTTCACGCTGGAAAACCTGAAGAAACTGCCTTTTACCTCCAAGCATGACATGAGCAGCCGCAACGATGACTTCATCGCGGTTCCGGAAAGCGAAACAGTTGATATCGTTTTTTCGTCGGGGACGACCGGCGCCCCCTGCAAAATAGCATATACGGAGCATGACCTGCAACGGCTCGCCTGCAACGAACAGCGGGCTTTTGTCCGGGCAGGCCTGAAACCGGATGACCGGGCGCTCCTGACCTGTACGCTCGACCGCTGTTTCATTGCCGGGCTGGCGTATTTCCTCGGGATCAGGAAACTGGGAGCTTCGGCGATCCGGAACGGGATCAATTCCGTCGTCAGCCATGCCGCGATCATCAGGGATCTGCAGGTGACCGCAATTGTCGGCGTGCCGTCATTTCTGGCCAAACTGGGAAAATTCATGCGGGAATCAGCTTATCCTACAGACTCCGTAAAGCGCCTGATATGTATCGGCGAACCGGTAAGGGACAGGAACATGCAGCTATCGCCGGTGGGCCGGAAACTTCAAAGTTTGTGGGCTGCGGATTTGTGTTCCACCTATGCGTCCTCGGAAACGATAACGACTTTTGCCGAATGCGAATGCGGCTGCGGCGGCCATTCGACCTGTGAACTCGGGGTTCTGGAGATAATCGACGAAAACGGCAATACGCTCGGACCGGGCAAATTAGGCGAAGTAGTCGTAACTCCCCTGCAGATCCGGGGAACGCCGCTGGTCAGGTTCCGTACCGGGGATATAAGTTTTATGGAAACCGCTCCCTGTCCCTGCGGCAGGAACGACGTGCGGCTGGGCCCGATCCTCGGGCGCAAGAGCCAGATGCTTAAAGTCAAAGGTTCCACCATATTTCCGCAGGCGGTTTTTTCGGAACTGGCTTCAATAAACCATGTCGAGGAATATTATATTGAGGTAAGGGGCAGGCATCTGATAGATGAAGTTGAGGTTTTCGTCGCGTTGAGCACTCCCGGAACTTCGCTGAAACATATTGCCGAAAGGCTTTACGCCGCGACCAGAGTTTCCCTGAAGGTCAGCGAGGTGGATCAGAAAACCGCGTTCGAAACGATATTTTCGCAGAATTCCCGTAAACCCACCCGTTTCATAGATTTACGGGAAAACGGCGGTGGAGCATGAACAGGAAATTTACGCTCTCAACCCAAGAAATAAACAAGGCTATCGCCGAAAACCGTCTCCTCACCATGGAGATAGAATTCAGTCTGCGCTGCAACTACAAATGTCCTTACTGCTACATCAGCAGCCATGGAGTCCCGGAAAATGAAATGACGCGGGACGAGATACTGTCCGTATTGCGCCAGGCGAAAGACCTGGATGTGCGTAAAATTATCATTCTCGGCGGGGAACCCCTGATGCACCCCGAAATATTTGAGATGATAGAGTATATTTCAAAGCTCGGAATGTTTGTGGAACTGTTTACCAACGGCTCTCTGGTAACTGCGGAAACCGCGAAAAAACTTTATGATGCCGGCGTCAAGGTCGTTTTGAAACTTAATTCTTTCGACCCGGCTGTGCAGGAAAAACTTACTTTGGTGGAAAACGCCCTGCCCAAAGCAATGCGGGCTTTTGAAAACCTGCGGCAGGCGGGTTATCCCGATGCTAAAGCGCCGCTTGCGGTCAGTTCGGTCTTGACGACGCTCAACCTTGATGAAGCTCCCCGCCTGTGGCGCTGGCTGCGGGACCAGGATATCGATCCCTACTTCGAGATCATAACTCCGCAGGGGCGGGCGAATACCGGGGAAAACCTTATGCCGGAACGCGAAGCTTTACGGCGGATTTTCTCCGAAATATCCGAAATCGACGCGAAAGAGTACGGGCGGCACTGGGAACCGCAGCCGCCCCTGGTGGGGGAACGCTGCATGCGGAACCGTTATTCGTGCCTGGTAACCAGTACCGGCAAGGTTTTTCCCTGCGTCGGCATTACCGAATCCATCGGCGATATCCGGGAAAAACCGCTGGCTGAGATCATTGCCGACAGTGAGATCATCTGCAACCTGAAGAATTACCGCGAAATGCTGAAAGGGCCCTGCGCATCATGCGACAAAGCGGCGGAATGTTATGGCTGCCGGGGCAGCGCCTACCAGTTGACCGGGGATTATTTAGCTTCCGACCCGCTGTGCTGGCGGAACGAAAATAAACTCGACCGGATCGACGTTCTGCCGGTAGACGCAAAAAAACTGCTGCCCCATAAGGAACCGGTTCTGCTGGTGGACCGCCTTTTAAAGCAGGGTGAACGTTCGGGCGTTGTCG
>JAQUOK010000422.1 GCA_028717165.1 Victivallaceae bacterium
GATTTTTCCCGGAATTGAGGATTTCGGGATGGTTCCCATAGAAGCCTTAGCCTGCGGCACTCCGGTGATTGCCTATGCCGGCGGCGGTGCTTTGGAAACCGTTATCAGTGCTCAGACCGGTTTGTTTTTCGCACAGCAAACGCTTGAATCATTAAACCGGACGCTAAACGGCTTTGAAAGTTCAGCCGGAGTTTTCAAACCCGAAAAATTGAGGGCTCACGCTGAAAAATTTTCCCGGCATTGTTTCCGTACCGCATTTACGGCATTCCTTAAAAACAGTTTGCTTCTTGAATAAAAATTAAAAAACGAAAATAAAAATTGTTTCGCAGTTGCATAAAGCGCCTTAAGGACTTATAATCCATACGAAAGAATAAAACAAACCAAACAGTTTCTTTTATAGATAAGGAGGAACGATGAATATTTTAATTGCAGACAAATTGTCGTCCAAAGCGGTAAGCGAACTGGAAAAAATGGGTGCGGCGGTGAGGATGGAACCGGATTTGACTGCCGAAAGCCTGCCGGAGCACATAAAAGATGCGGAAGTCCTGATCGTGCGTTCGACAAAGGTTACGACCGCAACCATCGCGGCGGCGCCGTTGCTGTCGCTTATTATCCGTGCGGGGGCAGGGGTGAATACCATTGACCTGGCGACTGCCGGGTAACGCGCTATTCATGTGGCGAATTGTCCGGGTAAAAATACGGATGCCGTTGCCGAACTCACTATCGGGCTGCTGATTGCCGCTGACCGCCGCATCGTGGATGCGTCCTGCGACCTGAGAGCGGGACGCTGGCGTAAAAAAGAATACGGCAAGGCGAACGGCTTAAAAGGGCGTACCCTGGGGATTATTGGTTTAGGGGCGATAGGAAAGGCGGTTGCTGCGAGGGCCAAAGGTTTACAGATGAATGTTCTCGCCTGGTCGCGCAGCCTGACGGATGAAGGCGCCGAAGAGCTGGACATCTGCCGCGCGGACTCGCCGCTGACGGTTGCGGAACGCGCCGACGCGATATGTATCCATGTGGCGGCCAATGCGGAAACCAATCACCTTATTAACGCCGAGTTTCTGGCGAAAATGAAGGAAGGGGCGGTTCTGATCAACGCTGCGCGCGGCGAAGTGGTTGATACCGCTGCGGTTGTGGAAGCGATAAAAAACAGGAATATCCGTTATGCCGCGGATGTTTTCGAAAATGAACCGGCCGGCGGCGAAGCCGATTTTGCGGCGGCGGATTTTGCCGCAATGATTACCGGCACTCCGCATATCGGGGCTTCCACCGAACAGGCGGCCGAAGCGATAGCCGATGAAGTCGTGCGGATCGTGGATTCCTATCGCCGGACCGGGAAACCTTTGAATGCGGTCAATGTCTGTGCGAAATCCAAAGCGGTCAGGAATCTGGTAATCCGCCATTATAACCGGGTCGGAGTTCTGGCCGGAGTATTGGATCGTCTTAAAGACGCCGGCATCAATGTTGAAGAAATGGAAAACACCATTTTTGAAGGCGATCTGGCTGCTTCCTGTACTCTGCGTCTGGATACCGAGCCGGAGCGGGATCTGGTAGCCGCTATCGGAAGCGCGGAAAACATTATTCAGGTAATGGTGAAATAATACTGATCTGCTTTCTATTGTAGACGGATTCCTGTCTCCGGACAGTTGTTTCTGCGCGAAGCGCTTTGGATTTCAGGCCTGAAACGATATAAGAGTTTAAAAGCGGCGGCGGGTTGCGCAGCCCAAAGAGCCTGACTGCTCAAAAAAATGTGTTGCGTCTATAATGAAGAGCGAAATAGTATAAGGATTTTTTTATGATGTTAAGCAATGTCATCGGAGTTTTTATAAAACTTTTTTTCCTGTTTACTCCGTTTTTTGTTTTGTCCATGTTTATTGCCATGACCCGCTCCCTGTCAACTCATGAGCGCCGCATGGTGGTAAATAAAACGACTGTTGCCGTCTGGATTTCCAGCCTGCTTATTTATTTCGGCGGCAACTGGGCTTTCGGAACAATTGGAATTACCATTGACGCTTTCCGGATCGGTACCGGGGTTATCCTGATGATCAGCGCCATAGAGCTGGTGCTGGGAAAGAATAAAGGCGGAGAGTTGCCGGACGGTGAACACGGTGATATAACGGTTGTTCCGCTGGCAATTCCCTATACCTTAGGGCCCGGGACGATCGGAGCCCTGCTGGTTATGGGCGGCGAAAATGCCGAGCTGGCGGCGAAAACGGAGCATCTGGCGGGGATTACCGCCGCGGTCATTGCGCTCGGTATCCTGTTGTCCGCGTCTGTCGGTATTGAAAGGATAATCGGTAAACGCGGAATCTGCATCCTCAGCAAAATAACCGGCCTGGTGCTGGCTTCCATTGCCGCTCAGGTCATATTTACCGGGATAAAAAATTTCCTGTTTAAGTAACTTATGAGCTGTAAAGAAATTAACCCTCAGGTATGTAACGAGCCGACGGCACGAAAAGCATTCACGAAAACCGGGCAAGTGTAAAGGTTATTTCTGAACGGCTCCTTAACGTCCGATATAATCAATGCCGCCTGAGGTGACCGTATCGACTTTGATTGCCGGAGGCGGTTCGAAACCGGCCGCTCCCCTGATGGCGACGTTTTCATCCTGATCCACGCCGTCGCCGCTGACGCCTATGGCGCCGACCAGTTTGCCGTCCTTGTACAGGGGAAGCCCGCCGGGAAATTCGATAATGCCGCCTTCAGCGGTATTGCTGTTGCCGATCTGCCACAGCGGGCCGCCGGGCTGGGACAATATGCCGATGGTACGGGTCGAGAGGGCGTTTTCGTTGCTGCTGAACGCGGCGGCGGTAAAAGCTTTGGATCGGGCGATGCTGAGACTGCCGGTCCAGGCGTCTTCCATGGAAGTCCGGCCGATTACTTCTCCGTCACGGTTCACTACGATAATATGCATTTTTGCGGTTTGCGGTTCGCCTTCGAAGTTTACCCGCAACAGGGAAACTTCATTGTCGGCGGCTTTCTGGGCCTGGCAGAGGATTCTGCTGACATCTTCATCCGTGAGCTGTGCCATACGTGATTCTCCTTTACGCTGATTATAAACTATATACAATATAATACGTCTTACGGATTTTTAAAACGGCAATTCAAGATTGATTTTTATTTTTATGCGGTGTATTGTTCGAATAGACGCGGGTGCCTGAAGTCGGCATGCAATGTTTTTCGTGCCGCCCGCCCGTTTGGCGAGAGCGGTATTTGTTAAGGAGAAACAAGTTGCGCACAAATTTCGAGCCGTCAGTGGGCTCGACCGGCGTCCCGCCGCTCCCGAACGTCGGTTTCGGTCCGGATACGGACGGAGTAAGCAAAAGTGAAATTTATCCTGATAAAGAGTAAAATATGAAAATTATTCGATTTGACAGTGTTGGCGGGGCTTCGGGAAATATGATTCTCGGAGCGCTGATCGGGCTTGGTGCGGACATCGGGGAACTTAACGGCGAACTGAAAAAACTGCTGCCGGATGAATTCTCCATAAAAAGCCGCCCTTATGAATCCAACGGCATCAGCAACGGCATTCAGGCGGAAGTGGAAATACCGGAACACCATCTTCATGATGACCATCATCACGAGCATGAACATCACCGTCACGGCCGTACCTTCAAAGATATAAGGGAACTTATTCGGAACAGCGCCCTGCCGTCCGAGGTAAAGGATATGAGCCTGAAAGTTTTCGGAGCCCTGGCGGAAGCCGAGGGGAAAGTCCACGGCAGAACTGCCGACGAAATTCATTTTCATGAAGTCGGTGCGGTGGATTCGATAGTTGACATTGTCGGCTGCTGCCTGGCTTTTTATAAACTTGGGGCTGAGGCGATTTCAGTTTCCCTGCTGCCGACCGGAACCGGGACTTTCGAATGCCGGCACGGGATATATCCGCTGCCGGCTCCGGCGACGCTGGAAATGCTGAAGCTTGGGCTGTGTTCCGCGCCGACGGACGAACCTTTTGAACTCCT
>JAQUOK010000423.1 GCA_028717165.1 Victivallaceae bacterium
GGGTATTTTTTATTTCATTAGCGGTCATTCAAGCCTCCTTGTTTAGCTTATCAAACCTTGTTCACTTTAGCAAACACAATTCTAACAATAATATGCGTTCCCGATAAATCCACAATAAAATAAAAAAATATCAATTATTTTCCTTTGCCGGGGTCTGCGGATTCTATTCCTTTATCAGGCTTTGCGTTTTTTGTCATATTGGGTATTTGCTTTTAAATATTTTGGATATAAATTGTCTTTTTGGTTATACAAATATTATTGAGATATTTTAATATAAGCAAACGGGAATCGTAAAATGTCTGTAGAAGTACTGGTCGGCACCCAGTGGGGTGACGAAGGAAAAGGTAAATTAATAGATGTATTGACGCGTGATATCGACATGGTTGTGCGTTTCCAGGGCGGCAACAACGCAGGTCATACTGTCGAGATCGGAAAGGAAAAATACGTTCTGCACCTTGTGCCGTCCGGTATTTTCCGTCCCGGGATCGCCTGTGTCATCGGCAACGGCCTGGTAGTGGATCCGGTATCCCTGATGGAGGAAATGCAGGAGTTAGCCGGGCGGGGCCTGGATATTTCGGTTATAGAACTCAGTTCCAAATCACAGCTTATTTTTCAATATCATAAGGAAATGGACACTATCCGGGAAACCCAGTGTCCGGGCGACAAAAAAATCGGCACCACCAAACGCGGCATCGGCCCGGCTTACGCGGACAAGGCCGGCCGGATCGGCATTCGCGGCTCTGAACTTACGAATCCGCCCGGACTTGAAAAACTCTTCCGCGAACAGGCCGCCGCCTACAATAAACTCTTCAGGGAGGCGGGAGTCCGGGAACTCAATATCGACGCGGAATGGCTGAGAGTTAAAGCCGCCGCCGAATATCTCGCGCCTTTCGTAAAAGACACCGTTCTGAGCGTCAATCGCGCCATCAAAGCCGGCAAAAGAATTTTATGTGAAGGCGCACAGGGAATGTGGCTGGACATCGATCACGGCACTTATCCCTATGTGACCAGCAGTAATACAACCGCCGGCGGCGCCTGCACCGGAGCCGGTATAGCCCCCAGGCACATCGGTACCGTCTGGGGCGTAATGAAAGCCTATACCACCCGAGTCGGCGAAGGCCCTTTTCCGACTGAACTTTTCGACCAGACCGGCGAGGAACTGCGGCAGGCCGGAGGCGAATTCGGGGCCACTACCGGACGTCCGCGGCGCTGCGGCTGGTTTGACGCGGTGGCGTCCGCTTATTCCTGCATGGTAAACGGTGTCAGCAAGCTCGCCGTAACCAAACTGGACGTGCTTGACGAACTCAGTGAAATAAAAATCTGTACAACTTATGAAATCGACGGAAAAACCACCGCTGACATGACGGTTTCGGCACACGTCCTGGCAAAAGCCAAACCGGTTTACGAAACCATGCCGGGTTGGGAATGCTCAACGGCAGAAGTACGCAAGTGGGACGATCTCCCGGAAAACGCCAGGAAATATCTGAAACGCATGGCGGAACTGGTTGATTCCGAAATCGCCATTATCTCAGTCGGCCCCAAACGCGAACAGACTTTCAGTGTGTAACTCAAAAGACAACCATGACCGTTTCGAGCCGGGCAAAGCAACTATCTGTCTGGTCAATTACAAAACTGAGGAATTGACCCGGCTCTGCCTGCGGAGCATACGCAAATACACCCGTTACCCCTACGAAGTGATCGTCGTGGACAACGGTTCCGCCGATTCTTCGCTGGAATACCTCAGGAGCCTTGACTGGATCACTCTGATCGCGCGTCCGCCGGAAGAAATGACCAGAACCGGTTCATGGGCGCAGGGAACCGCCCTTGACCTGGGGCTGGCGGCATGCCGGAGTGAATTTTTCCTGGCAATGCATTCCGACTCCATTGTCCATAAGGAAAACTGGCTGGCGGAACTGGTCGCCCAATGCGGCCCCGGTATTGCCTGCGCCGGAAGCGGGAAACTCGATTTGAAACCGCGCTGGGAAATTCTGCTGAAAAAACTCACTGACTTCAAAGAATGGATAAGGTACCGCCAAGGTACCGCCAAACCGTTCTATATACGGGCAATCTGCGCCGTCTACCGCACTGAAATCCTGCGCCGGGAAAAACTGAGTTTTTTTGATCCGGAAAAGAATCTGACCTGCGGCCAGGAAATTTATCATAAACTGGAATCCGCCGGCTATCCGATGAACGTCATTTCCCCGTGGAAAATGGCTGAATATATCTATCATCTCGCCCATGCGACAATGGTTTTCAACCCCGAATTCACCGTCCGCAAAAGAACCGAAAAAAAATGTAAAAAACAGTTGGAAAAGATACTTAAGTCTCCTACAGTAAGAGCGATCCGGAGTGATTATTCCCTGGATAAATAACGCCGGATTCAGCATCAGAGAAAATGCGGACCAATTTTCGGCTACTTTAACCGGTACTTAAGACAATGGCATTTTTACATAAAAAAAAGAAAAAGAAAAACAGTTTTTTCAGAAAATCACGCAATTATCTGAAAGAATATGATTACATCCAGGTTTTCGCGGTCACAGCACTCCTGACCATCGGCGTTGTTTTTATTTATTCCACCGGCAGGCAAGTGGGAACCGCGACCGCCCTGGAAGCCTGGATCAGGCAACTTCAGTGGATTGTCGTAAGTTTCGGAATATGGGCGCTTTTCGCCGCCATGGATTACCGTACGCTCAAACCGTTGACCGTTGTTTTTTATTTCATCTCAATCCTGTTGCTGGCGGCGGTATTGGTATTCGGCCCCAGAATCAACGGCGCGCAACGCTGGCTCATTCTCAAACCCTCCGGTCTGCGCCTGCAGCCGTCGGAAATAACCAAATTGAGCCTTATCCTCTTTTTGAGCACAATACTTTCAGCCCGCGGATTCAATATCAACAAGTTAAGGAATATGTGCCTTATCGGTATTTCCGTATTGCTGCCGTTTCTGCTGATCGCGGTGGAACCGGACCTGGGAAGCTCCCTCATACTGCTGCCCTTAAGCGCCATGATCATTTTCGCGGCCGGACTCCGCTGGCGCTATATCATCATTGCCGTTTCTTTCCTTGGAGTCGTCATGACGGCTGAAATACTCAATGAAGGGTATGAAATCTATCCGCTGCTGAAAAACTACCAGAAGGAACGCGTTCTGACTTTCCTCGACCCGGAAAGGGATTTGAACGACCGCGGCTATAACCAGTATCAGGCGAAGCTGGCGGTAGGTTCCGGCGGCATGTACGGCAAGGGAATCGGCCAGGGCACCCAGAACACCTTGGGCTATCTGCCGCAGTCGGTGTCAAACAACGATTTTATTTTTTCGGTAATCGCCGAAGAAAGCGGTTTTCTGGGCTGTTCCGTCCTGATCCTGCTTTATCTTCTGTTATTCTATTCGATGCTGAGGACGGCGTTTTTAACGCCGGATCATTTCGGACGTTACATCGCGATCGGGATGACCGGGATATTCCTGGCGCATTCCTTCATCAATATGGGAATGAGCGCCGGCCTGACGCCGGTAACGGGTTTGTCCCTGCCCTTCGTCAGTTATGGCGGTTCGTTCATACTCTCGGCGATGTGCGGGCTGGGGATCTGCCAGAGCATATACCGCCACCGGCATGATAATTATAACTATTGAGTCATGTTTAAAAAGTTCGTATTTTTTTTATCTGACCGTATTTAGTCGTTACTGTAAGTTTTATACCAATTAGAAAGTCCTTTTATAATGTGTCAATTCCAGAATTCCATAACGCTTGATCCTTTCCGGTTCGATATTGACGAGGGAACCGTTTTGCTGTTGAGTTATCTCAGGCGCGTAACAGTTATCAGGTGCGGCCGGATCATAAAAATATGCCGACTTCAGCGGATAAGGAGTTTTTATTTTTACCGGTTCCAGCAGTTCCGGGTAACTGATATTTTCGGAAAATTTCCGGCTTAACGGACTGCCGTTTTCCAGTAACGCCCCTTTCCGGTT
>JAQUOK010000424.1 GCA_028717165.1 Victivallaceae bacterium
AGCGGATTCAACCTCGCGGCATTTCTCCAGTACCACACCGCCACTAAAGGTTTTTTTTCCTTTTCCGCTATTTCAGCTAAAGCTTCGTATGCGGTTTCATTCGCTTTGTCTCGCTTAACGACTTCAAGGAAGTTCTTTTTGGCTTTTTCCAAGTCTCCCTGCGCCATAGCCGTCCGGGCGGCATTAAGGTAATCCGCCACAGACTGGTGGATAAATACGAAATAGAAAAGAGCCCAGAATGCCAAAAGAGTGCATACGGAGCAGAGTAAGATGATTAATTTCTTCATTATCTTTACTTTAAAGGGTTTAGTCGCGTTTTAACTAAGATAGCGCGGTATAAAAAGAAAAAAAGAAATTTACACAATTTTTTTATTCTTTTTTACTCCGGCGGCGCCGGCAACGCCTAAACCTATCAAAGCGCTTATAATGACACCGGGCAAGGGCTGCCCGGCAGGAGCATTTTCAGTGGGTTCTATCGCAACCACCATTTCAGTGTAATCAGTTCCCTGCCATATGGGATCGCCTTCCAAACCTACTACCATATTGCCTTCGGCGGTATCCCCAAGATACGTTGCTCTCTGCATACCCCAAGCGTTAAGCGACGACACGCTGTAAGAAGTACCGACATCGGTAGTCAGCCAGGTACCGACATAAGTTCCAGCTTCAAATTGACCTATATACGCCGAACCGGTATCGTCAAAAGTTACAGCCTGCTGTTCGAGAATTGATCCGGTAAAGGGATTATAGGTAAAATAACCAAACGCGCTGTAGTTTTCGGAATAAAGCTGAGTAACAGTTAAACCGATTGTCTCATTCACCCTTACATTCGGCCCGCCGCTGCTCCAGTCAAGCGTAATCGGTTTTCCATACCAGCCGTGAGTAGGTTCGGCATTAACGCCGAAAACCAGAGCGGTCATTATCAGGATGCCTAAAAATAGTTTTCCAGCCATCTTTTTACCTCACATTTTATTAAAAGCATATAAACACCCGTTTATATTATACTGTCAAATCCATAAAAAGTC
Source organism: Victivallaceae bacterium (assembly GCA_028717165.1). Classification (GTDB taxonomy): domain Bacteria; phylum Verrucomicrobiota; class Lentisphaeria; order Victivallales; family Victivallaceae; genus JAHOYW01. The sequence continues at coordinate 1,023 of JAQUOK010000424.1, forward strand.
AAATTTTAAAAAACGGCCGCTTCGGAGAAGCAGTCCCGACTCACTGTTCAATTTACCGATATTTTGTTTGTAACTTTACTAAACGAGCATATTGCTGTATATTCCGGCTATGAAAAAGACGCTTGCACATCTTCCCGGCAATAAACGGAACGAATTGAAACATATCGTTTCAACCGTCCGCGGCATGTGCGGCGATGTGGAAATGATTATTCTTTTCGGCTCCTACGCCCGAGGCGACTATAAAGAAGCAGCCGACCTCAAACCGGACAGAAGATCCGGGGAGAAATCCGATTATGACATTCTTGTCGTTACCAGGGAAAAATCAACCGCTACAGATATTGGCCTCTGGTGGGAAATCGCCCGGAAATGCGATAGCGCCGGTTTAAGCGCCGACGTGCGGATCATAACTCACGATATCCAGGAACTGAACATTAAACTTGCCGAAGGCCAGTATTTCTATTCGGATATCAGGAAAGAAGGCTGCCTTCTCTATGATTCGGAAAATTTCAAACTTGCAGGAAAACGTAAATTGAAACCGGAAGAACAAAAACGGATTGCCCGGGATTATTTTGAACAATGGTTTGAAAGCGCTGAAACATTTTATGAGAATTATGGGCATAATATCAGCAAAGACAATAAAAGAAAGTATTTAAACAATGCCGCTTTTAATCTTCATCAGGTTGCAGAACATTCTTATAAGACTATTCTGCTTGTTTTCACTAATTATACGCCCAATGAGCATCTTCTCAAACTGCTGGGACACATGGCGTCCAAACACGATTCCGCGTTAAAAAGTATTTTCCCGCAGGAAACGCGGGAGGAACAAAGATTGTTCGACTTATTGGAATATGCCTACATCGGAGCCAGGTATGACCCCGCATACGGAATAACCAGGGAAGAACTGGAATATCTGGCTGAACGGGTGAACCCCTTATTGGACTTGACGAAAAAAATCTGCAAGGCAAAAATCGAGAGTTTTACAAAGAAACAACCGGGCAGCCTCTTGTAACGTTTTCTACGCCCCTGGAGACAGGGGCGGCTACATCTTTGCTTTACGGCTATTCAGCGGGAGCTTCAATCCGGTCAAAGCCGGTCAGGGAGCGGAGCACTTCCGGTATAATCACGGTACCGTCTTCAAGCTGGTTATTTTCCAGAATGGCAATCGCCACCCGGTCAGTTACCGCCGTCGCGCTGATCGTATGGACGAATTGACTTTTGCCGTCTTCATCCTTGTAACGGATATTCAGGCGGCGGCTCTGGAAATCGGTCAGATTCGTGTTCGAGGTAATTTCACGATAAGAATTGAAACCGGCGAACCAGGCCTCAAGATCGTATTTTTTGTAACCGGGCGCGCCCATGTCGCCGACGCAGACATTGACTACGCGGTAAGGCAGCCCAAGCTGTTTTGCCAGATATTCTTCATTCGCCAGACATTCCTCGTGGTATTTCGGGGACTCTTCCGGCTTGCAGAAGATAATCTGTTCGACTTTATGGAACTGGTGAACCCGGAAAATACCCCGGGCGGCTTTGCCGTAACTGCCTGCCTCCGTACGAAAGCAGGGTGTAAATGAACAATACTTCAACGGCAGTTCACCGGGATTCAGGATTTCATCGGCATGATAACCGACCAGGGTCTGTTCGGAAGTCCCGATCAGAGCCAGATCCTGTCCCTGAAGCGCATAGGTCTGGTCTGCAAAAAAGGGCAGATAACCGGTGCCGAAAAGAGTACGCTCCTTAGCCACGCAGGGCGTAAAAAACGGTGTGAATCCACGTTTGATCAGCTCATTCTGAACCCAGAAAAACAAAGCGCTGCAAAGCTGGGCGCCCTTGCCTTTCCAGTAGTAAAACCCGGCCTGGGCGACTTTCGCACCGCGCTGCGTATCAATAATATCCAGCAGTTCCCCAAGTTCCTGATGATCGCGTACTTTGAAATCAAATTCCGGGAGCGTTCCTTCCTTACGCAATTCCAGGTTCGCCTCGTCCGAAGCTCCTTCCGGCACGTCGGCGGCCAGCAGATTCGGCAGCCAGCCCATTTTCTCACTAAAAGCGGCGCTAACTTCATTCTGCTCGTTTTCAAGTCCGGCAAGAGTTTCCTTGATTTCCTTAACCTGTTCACGCGCGGCAGGGTTATCGCGGCATTCCTTGCTCAGGCGGTTGCGTTCCGCCCGCAAATGCTCGACTTTCTGGGTAAGTTCGCGGTTTTTGAGGTCAAGCGCAATAACGGCGTCGACATCAACGTCGCTGCCGCGCCGCCTGCAGGCATCTTTAATCAGTTCAGGGGTTTCCCTGAGAATTTTTATATCGATCATTTTTTACTCCTAGAAAGACGGCATGGGAAAGCAATTGGCGAAAGCTTTGACCTCTTCGCGCAGTACGGCCAGCGCTTCATCATCATCTCCGATCTCAACCGCCCGTTCGATAAAACCGGCGATCTTTGCCATTTCCGCCTCTTTCATGCCGCGAGTGGTAACCGCCGGGGTACCGATCCGGATACCGCTGGTAACAAAAGGTTTTTCCGGGTCAAACGGGATCATATTCTTATTAACGGTTATCAGGGCTTTGTCCAGGATATTGGCGACGAGCTTGCCGGTAGCGTTTTTCGGCCGCAGGTCGACCAGCATTAAATGATTATCGGTACCGCCGGAAACAATCCTGAAACCGCGTTTAGCGAGTTCATCCGCCAGAACTTTGGCGTTAACGCAGACCTGCTTCTGGTAGGCTTTGAATTCAGCGCTCATCGCTTCCTTGAAACATACGGCCTTGGCGGCGATAACGTGTTCCAATGGGCCGCCCTGCAAACCGGGAAATACTTTGGAATTAATTTTCTTGATATGCTCTTCCTTGCAGAGGATCAGCCCCGAACGCGGGCCGCGCAGGGTTTTATGGGTAGTAGTAGTAACCACGTCGCAATACGGTATCGGGCT
>JAQUOK010000425.1 GCA_028717165.1 Victivallaceae bacterium
AAGCGGCCATAAAAAAGGACTGCATATGGCTCGGTCCGGATAAAAAACTGCTGGGTTCGGCCTATATTGAAATGGCGGCCCAGGCGACGGCGGTGCTGGATTCTTTTATGAACCGCGGGAAAGTATGCGCCGGAATGCTCATCGGCGCCAGGGAATTTGCAGCATATGGCGACGCTGAAGCCGGGGATACTCTGCGCATCGAGATATTCAGGGAATTTTCCCTTGACGAAATGGGTGTGGTCAGCACGAAAATATTCAAGCTGGAACAGCTTGTCGCGGAAGGGGAATTGAAAATATGGCAGCAGAAAGACTGATATTGTTTGCCGCCGCGGCGTTCTGGTTTGCCGCCGGGTTTGCCGCGGAATGCACCGAGGATTTAAAAGAAGCCGCCTTCCTGGCCCGGGCCGAACGCAATATGGCTGAAATTAAAACCCTGCAGGCGGAATTTATTCAGGAACGCAGCATAAAACTGCTTAAGAACAGAATAAGGTTCGAGGGCAGATTTTTTATTCAGATGCCCGGCAGGATCGCCTGGCAGGTTTACCGCCCGGTACGCTACGTATGCATAATCAATGATAACAGCATCACCCAATGGGATGCCGATTCCCGCCGCAAAACCGTCATCAGCGCGGAAAACAACAGTGCCTTACAAGTGGTTTTCCAACAGTTGAACCGCTGGTTTTCGGGTAAATTCAACGAATTGTGCCGGGATTTTGACTACCGCGCCGACATCCGGGAAAAAGTATTGCAATTCATCCCGAAAAAGGGCGTTCCGCAGGAAAATTTTATCAGCAGCATAAGTATTTGTCTCCATGACAGCCTTAATTATATTCGTGAGATCAGAATAACGGAGCAAAACGGCGATACCCAGACGATAAGTTTTTATAAAACGCAGATAAACCAGAAACTTCCCGCCGCCGCCTGGAATATTCCGGCGAAATGAAACTCCCGGGAGTTCCGGTCGCCAGACCGGCATTTGTTTTACAATTCCGCCTGAAGGCGGTACCACAAACAGGCTCAAGTAATCGCAGCACAAGCGTCCCGCTTGTGTAATTGTCCAAAACCCGCTTGTATTTTCTGTAAGCGGCAGGCATATTGAGGAGAAAACAAAGCGGTCAAGCTTATTTTTCTGTAGCGTCATTCGCTTCGATTCAAGTTCAGATGCACAATATTTATGTTATAGATATTTTTACGGTTTAGCTTATATGCGCAGTTTTTATTTGAGATCGCTGCTGCTGCTTAAGGCTGAGCGCCGTTTGGCGCTTAGTCTGGTTGCGGTATTGACTTTGGGATGCTTACTGGTTCTCGCCGGAAGCCGTTTCGACAACGACGTCGCCGAAATGCTGCCGGAAAATTCCGAAGCGCAGAAAACCCTGCGTTTTATCAACCAGTCCAATCTCGCCAACCGGATCATAATTTCCCTGCGTTTGAACGATTCTCCGCATTCGCTCGATGATTTGTGCGGACAGGCAGAAACGCTGGCCGCTGAACTCAAACTGCCCCTGATAGACAGGATAGACTACAAATTAACGGCATCTTCCCCGCTCGACGAGCTCCGGAAACTCACCCCGTGCCTGCCGCAGATACTGGGAAATGAGGTGCGAATAAAACTCGAAAAAATCCTGTCTTCGTCCGATATGAAAAAGCTCGTGGATTCTCTTTATCAGCGCCTGACTTCGCCTGCCGGTATGGGACAGAGCGAACTTGTCGGCAGTGATCCCTTCGATTTAAAACTGCCGCTTCTGAAAAAACTGCAGTCCTTCAAAAACATCTGGGGAATCAAAACCGCGCCCGGCCAAAATTATTTTATCAGCCGCGACCTTCGCAGCGCGATGCTGATAATTCATACGCGGGTCAGCGGGACGAATACCGCCCAAAGCAAAGAACTGATTGCCGGGATAAGAAAGGTTTTGGGAAAAAACCTGCCGCCATGGGTATCGGCGGACATAATATCCAGCCATCTGCGCGCCTTGAGCAACGAAAAAATCATAAAAAAGGATATCCGTTTGACTTTGACTTTGTCGTTTATCGGTTTCCTGCTGCTTTTCGCTTTATTCTACAGGTACGACTTCCGCTGTCTGCTCATTCTTTTGACCCCGGTGCTGGCGACGGTATTTGTCCTGGCCGCGATGACTTTCGTCTTTGACAAAACTTTGCTCTTTGTCGCCGGACTGGGCGGAGTCGTCGTCGGGATTGCCGTCGATTACGGCATTCATATATATTCGGCCATGGCTTCGGGGCGGCACTTCCGGGGCGCGGCACGGGTCATCCGCCCCCTGACGGCGGGCGGCTTGACGACTTTCGGAGTGTTCGCGGTCTTCATGTTTTCCGATACCCCCGGTTACCGCCAGCTCGGGTTTTTCGCCGGGTGCAGCATTATTCTGAGTTTGTTAATGGCTGAATTCCTCCTGCCCGTCGTCTTTGTCAGAGCGAAAATCCCGGCATTCGCCGGCATCTGGCTGGAAAATCCGGCAGAACACCTGAAAAAATATCCGCGCACCGCTTTTGCCTGCTGGTTAACAGTAACAGCCGTTTCAATTTATTTTTTCAGTCAGATATCTTTGGCGGACGATCTCCGGCAACTGGACGGCAGCGGCGCGGAAATAGAACAGGCCGAAAAGCGTTTCCGGGAAATCTGGGGCAACAATGAACGTCCGGCGATCCTGGCGGCGAGCGGCAAAACCCGCGACGAGGCGGCGCGCCGGGCGGAAAGCGCCTGTGGAATATTGCGCATCAAGACAAACGGCGAGTTTTTCTGTGCGACCGATATTTGGCCGTCGGAACAGACCCGGCGGAATAACGTTAAATCCCTTCGTTGTTTCAACTTGGATGAATTAGAAAAAACATTGAAACGCCAGGCAAACGCAAAAGGTTTTGCCGATAACGCTTTTTCGCCTTTTTTCGATGCTTTTCGAGCGGGTCTGAAAGAACCCGAAAAACAAAAACTGCCGGAGATGTTCCGGAGCCTTATCGACCAGACGGTAAATTCCCGTCCCGGCAATTACTCTTTTTTCATATTCTTCAGGGATGAGCCGGACTTGGTGAAAATGGTAAGAGGGCTTTCCGGCGGCGAAAACTCGGTGGTGGTTTCCGGCAACGCTTTTCGCCAGATGCTGTCCGAAGCGGTGCTGGCAAGGATATTCAAACTGGTATGCGCCGCTTTGCTGATCGTTGTATTGATAACTTTTCTTTTGACCCGGCGGCTTTACAAAACAATTCTGGCTTTGCTTCCGGTGGTTTCCGCGCTGCTGGTGACGGGAGCGTTTTTTGAGCTTTTCGGAATCCCGGTAAACGCGGCCGCCTGTATCGGCGCGGTGGTGGTAACCGGGCTGGCAATAGATTATGGTATTTTCATGGCGGACGGACTGGGCGAAAAACACCGCAACAGCGTACTGCCGGCAATAACCTTGTCATCGCTGACCACGCTGGTCGGAGCGGGAGCCGTGATTTTCGCGGTTCATCCGATGCTGCGCAGCGTCGGCATCGTGCTTTGCGTCGGGATTTTCACCGCGTGGTTGAGCTCGGTGGCGGTGATTCCGGCGCTTTGGGCGCTTTTCGGTAAAAACAAGCGTCCGGCAGCCTTGCTGCTCAGTTTCCTTGCTGTCATTACTTTAACGGGGTGTTCAAGCCCCGACCCGTTCAAACGTGCGCCGCTGCCGCTGCTGCCGCCGCTGACACAGAAACAGGTGGAAGAGTTGCTGGAGACGTTCAGGGAACGGCAGAGCGAAAGTTTCAACGCGTTGTCCGGTATTGTCTTTACCTGGCGGGGGCAGAAAATCTCCAGTTTGTGCCTGGTCGAAGTTGATTACAAGACCCGCCAAATAAAGCTTGCCGGGATGAACCTGCTGGGCGTCAGGCTTTTTGAAGCGGTCGGGGACGCGCGGCGGGCGAAACTGCTTTATTCGGCCCTGAATTTGAAATTGAAACGCCCGGACGAT
>JAQUOK010000426.1 GCA_028717165.1 Victivallaceae bacterium
TTCAATTTCAGGTGTAACTTTTCCCGGTTCCGGGCAACTATATAAATAAAGCGAGTTTAAATATTTAAATCTGGAGGCCCGGCGGCAAATCAATATGCGAGAACATGAAGATGCCGTAATTACCCAAGCGGTTCTGCGGGGAGATGTCGAACGGTATTCGGAATTACTGGATAAATATCAGACATATATAGGAACGGTTGTCGCCAGGAGGGTACCGGAAAAAGATGCGCCGGCGGTAACTCATGATGTGTTTGTTCAGGCGTATAAATCGCTGTCCGGATATTCCGGGCGGGTCTCTTTCGGCAGTTGGGCGACCGGAATAGCCGTAAGGACATGCTGCAATTACTGGCGGCGGGAAAAGCGCTACCGCAGGCATCTGGTTGAAGCGGCGACTGGAGATACCCGGGAATGGCTGGAAAACACGGCCGGAAACGGACGGGAAGAAAAGGCTGAATACCTGATCCAGCAGCAGGATACGCAAAAATTACTGCAATGGCTGCTGAACCAGTTGTCGCCCGAGGAACGGGCGCTGATAGAATCAATATATTTTGATGACCTGCCGTTAAGAGAAATCGCCGCGGCATTTGAATGGAGTCTGGTAAAGACTAAAGTCAGAGCGCTGCGGGCACGGCGGAAAATGCGGAAAATACTGGAAACAACCGGAGACGGGCTATGAAAAAACAGGAAATCGACAGACTGGAAGAAAGTATGCGCAAGGCATTCTGTTCAGGCGCAGAATTCATACCGCCCCAAAACTGGCGGGAACTGGTAATGGTCAATGTACGCCGGAACTGGTACGCCAAACCCCGCATTCAACCGGAAGACCAGACGGTTTTACCGTTAAGGCTCATGTGGCGTTTATCGGCCGCACTGGTGATCGTTGCGGTTCTGGTCTGCATTACCCTGTATATATCGTTTCCTGCTCAAACTGCAACTGCGGAATTAGTCAACAATATTCCCTACGACAGCTTCGATAAATATATTATAACGGTGGCACAGCTATAACGGAGATCGGCCTCATGAAAAAAAATATCAGATCAAGAATCGCCCTGCTGATTGCGGTTGCTTTTTTGTCCGGAGGCGCTGTCGGCTTTTTCGCCGGACAGCATATTCCGCCTTACTTCCGCCTTGGAAGACCAGGGCCGCCGCCGTCACCGGATAAAATAAAGAACATGCTGCAGCATCGGGTCTTTGACCGGCTGGGGCTTTCCGGCGAACAGCGTCGCAAGGCTATGCCGGCCCTCGACAAGTGGTTTGAGGGAATGGAAAAACTGCGCCGGCTTCACGCTCCGGACTACCAGGCTGTATTTTCTGAATTTTTTGACAGTCTGAAGCCAATTCTCTCCGCTACGCAGAACCAGGAACTGGAAAAAATGCGGGAAGAACTCAAAATGCAGCACTTTCACCATGAGAAACCGGGCGGAGGCCCTCCCGATAAAGACCATTTCCGCAAACCGCCGGAAAACGATTAACCCGGAGGCAGGATAATGCAAACAAAAATCAAACGGAAAAAATGCCGGAAACGCGGCAGTGCGGTTAAAGATACCTGTTATTTTACACTTATAGAGCTTATGGTGGTAATTGGAATTATCGGGATATTAGCCGGAATACTTCTGCCCGCCCTGAACAGGAGCCGCAATCTGGCCCGGCTTACCGAATGCAAGAATAACCTCAAGCAGATAGGATTTGCTTTCACATCCTATATGGTTGACTTCAAGGATACCTTTCCGGTCGCAGCCATGAAACCGACGGTTGCGCCTGAAAAACCGAGAATCTCCGATGTTCTGGAATCATATGCCGGTAATTTGAAAGTCTTTTGCTGTCCCATGGATATCGCCGCGGAAAACGCTTACAGCGGCAATACAGAAGACAAAACGTTCTTCGAAGCGGAAGGCTGCAGTTACGAATATGCCAGCATGCTGGGCGGACACAAACTGGGCTCGAACGACGGCCCTCATAATATGTCTTCCGCCAAACGTATCGTAATGTTCGATTTTGAATGTTTTCACCGCACCTCCGATATTTTCAATATAAGCCAGGACGAAAGCGGCTCAGACAGCCTTGCCGTATCCTCCAAAGGCGGGGCGAAAAATTACTTGTTCGCGGACTGGCATGTTGAAGACAAAATTTCCGACTGGTAGGGGTATGGGCAGAATGAACGGAAAAGACACAGCAAAAAAGAACCATATCAGGAATATATTTATCGCCGCGCTGGCGTACTCCCTGGGAATTACCGGCTTCTGTTTACTTTACCAACCGGTACTGCCGGAAGTGAAAAAAATGGAACCTGCGGAACTTCTTGAGTTTGTCGCTTCCGACCGCTTTGCCGGACTGCCGGTGGAAAAACAGAAAAAATATACGAGCAACCTCAGACTTGGGCCGGGCAATTCCGGTTCGCAGCAAATACTCCGGAATGCAAGTCCCGAAACGCGCGAAGCAGTATTCCGGAATATGCGGAAGGTCATGCAGCAGGAAATGCGCGAACGGGTCAAGAAGTTTTTCCAGATGAGCAAAGAAGAACAGGATAAATTCATAGGCCAGATGGCTGCGGAAATGAAAAACAGACGCCCTCCTCCCGAAACCGGCAACAACCGTTCCGGAAATAACAACCGAAACAGCGGAAACGGGAAACCTCCGCGAGGCAATCCGCAGGCAATGTTTGAAAACACGGATTCCACTACTCGCGCCCAGATGCATGAAATGCATGAAAGAATTCGCGCAGGAATGGAACAGACTGGAAAACAATAAATTGCGTCAGCAAAAGGAGGTGTATTCACTTTATGATCTTGGTCTTTAAAATAAAAAAAACGCCGTGTGCAAGTTTTTTTATTGTGCCTGCCGGGATACGGCTTGTTTTCGAATACCGCCGCATTACACATTTCATGGAGGGCGAGTGTCCCCACGAGCCGAGATACGTTAACCGTTTGCGGCTCGACAGAGTCTCGCCCGCCATTGCGTTTCCTCTCCGAGGCTAAAATGTCGAAAAAAAACTTGCACACGGCGTAAAAAACTAAAAAAAGGAGCGAAAAATGAAAAAGATCGTAGCGGCGGCAATAGCCGGGTTGATGACACTGGCCTGTGGAGCTTTTTATGCCGGAGATAAAAAACGTCCGTGCGGATCATGTCCGCCTGATTTCATGAAAGGACAGGAAAAACCGGGAACCTGCAGACAGACGGACGAAATCGACGAACTGTTAATGCTGGTTCTGGCTCCCGAACGCAATATCTGTACACACAAACCGCAAATGATGGATAAATGCGGACCGCAGCAGGGACCCCAGGCTCAATGTCCAATGATGGACAGGGGGCCGCAACAGGGACCCCAGGCTCAATGCCAGATGATGGGTAAAGGCGGTAGAATGCATCACTTTCGTCGGGGCGGAAACGAAATCGGAATGCTTAAAGTTTATCTGCAGGAAAAATATCCTGAAGAGCTGAAAGAGATCAAAGCCTTGAAGAAGAACAGCGATGAAGCTGCTCAAAAAGTTATTGACACCTTCAAAAAACTGGTTGATAAAGCCGGAACGGAAATGAAGGCGGAAAGAGAAAAAGCAATGGCCGAACACAAAAAAATGGCTGAAATGATCGCGGAATACAAAAAGAGCAAAGATGCCAAACTGGCTGAACAGATCAAGGTGAAGTTAGGCGAATTCTACGATAAACGCCTTGAAGGCATTAAAAAGAAGCTCGAACGTGATTCTGCGAGAATACAGGAAGAAAAGGCAAGACTCGAAGAGTTAGGCAAAAACAAAGACCAGGAAATAACCAAACAACTGGAACAAATAAGTAAATAGTCGTTACTGAAAAAGTCTATTTTGCTTCATAATCGAGACAGTAAAGCCGACGCGTACAGTTGTACGCGTACCTGAAACTAACGAAGAGTATGGACAAAAGAGACTGTAAGCTTTTATCGGAAAAAATATTTTTAAAGCAACTT
>JAQUOK010000427.1 GCA_028717165.1 Victivallaceae bacterium
CAACTGTCGGAAAATTCATAAGACATTCCATAGCCTCCCGGACCTCTATGGCTTCCGTTCCAAATATAATCCGGCTCAGCGGGACAAATAAACATCCGGGTCGTTTTAATATATCCGTATAGCAAATAAGCCCAGGTTTTTCCGCCGCCCGCGGGATTTTCTCCCCATAAATAGGAATTGACGGGAACCAGAAAACCTTCATAATCAGAGCTGTACATGGCAACTCCCAAACTTATTTGTTTTAAGTTATCGATACATGTTATCTGTTTCGCTTTTTCCTGCGCCTTATTCAGCGCCGGCAGCAGCATACTGGCGAGTATCGCTATGATCGCGATCACAACGAGCAATTCGATGAGTGTGAATTTGCGTTTCATTTTGTTCTCCCTGGTTTATTGTTAGAAAATCAAATGAGTTTATATTAAAAGGTTGTATAAATTCCAGAACTCTATTAAACCTGCCGATTTTGTCCGGACTATGGGCGTCGGAGCCGACAGACAGCTTAACCCCGTTCGCCAACATCACCTCAAGTACGTTCCGGTAGCTTTTCCATAATTTTTCAGTAGGTATGCTGTTCAGCAAAGTTTCGTTTATTTCAAACGCCACGTCATATTGCCGCGCCGCTGCCGCGAAACGTTCAAAATTTCTAAGTATGTTTCCCGAAAATTCATCGATAATGCGGTTCTGCATTATTAAACGTCCGGGATGGGCAAGCACATCCACTTTAGGATTTTCAATCAGCTTTTCAAGCATATTGGACCAGCGGTTATATATCCGGTTCTTGTCCCGCCGGGTAAAATGCACTTTCTCAAACCACCCTTTGTCCATTCCGGGATAACCGTGAAATCCCACCAGTACCGGGAAAAGTTCATCCTTATTGAAGTCTTCGAAATTCAAACGCCCCCAATTTTTCATATCCGGGTCTATTTCCATTCCGACAAGCACCCGGATATCGGTCTCTACGGCGGCAAGTTCCTTTTGGATCAGCTCCAAATTGCCGCGGGGCCCCAAATGCCAGTCGAAAGAATGTTCGGTTATCGCGATCTGCGTCAGTTGCGCCTGTTCGGAATATTTAATTATGTTTCCGACTGTCATCATCGGGTCCGAATGTCCGGAATATATTGTATGGATATGATTGTCAAAGCTTAAATTCATAATAAAAGCGGATTAGAATTATAAATTTTTTATCTATATTATATATTATAATTTCATAACGGCTCTTTAACAAGACCAAAAATGATGTATTATATATAAAAAGGTTGCAATATCATGAAAACGCATGTTTACGATAAATTTCTTTTTTCCTGCGCCAACTCCATATTGCTGGACATAGAGGACTTTGAACTTTATCTCAGGGTTTTCGCCAGAATGCAGAGCGACGGCGCTTTCGCGCACGAGTTCCGGTCTCCGGGCATTATCTTTCATATCGTCAATTCCGGCCGCGGCATCATCGAATACGAAGGGACCGGAATTGAAGCGGGCCCGGGAACGATGTTCATATTCTGGACCGATAACAAAGTCAAACATTATGATTTCCCGGATTCGCCCTGGGATTACACCTGGTTCTGGCTGGCCGGGAAAAGTTCCCTGCGCGTCCTGAGCCTGGCCGGCCTGACTCCGGATAAGCTGGTTTACGATATCAGCAACTGCAAGGGTTTTCTCCAGACCATGCAGAATGTTACCGAATGCCTGGAAAACAGAAATTTTTCCTCGTTTTATCCCATGTGCGCGGCCTGGATGCTGGTCGAGGCCTTAATGAACGAACTGTCCGACAAGGACAATCTGGCAAGAGTTACCGACATTGCCAAAGCAAGCAGAATTTTTATCGAAAATTCTCCTTTGTCCGCCATCAGCGTCGACACGCTCGCCGCTCACTTCAAAGTCAACAGATCCACCGTATTCCGGCTTTTCAAGAACGCTTTCGGCATTTCCCCGAAAGAATATATCGACAAGTTCAGGTTCGAAAAAGCCTGCCAGATGCTTTCCGATAAAAATTTCACAATAAAAGAAATCGCCGCTTCCTGCGGCTTTGAAAACCAGTGCTATTTCAGCATCGCCTTCCAGAAACGCTTCAGTATGTCGCCGTCGCAATGGCGGCATAAGAAGTGACGCAAACCGTAAGAATCCGGCTTCCGTCAGTTTCAGGGCCGATAAATATAAAACTCTTATCTTCAAACCGACACAATAAGACAACTATACAATATTTTAGTCGTTACTGAGAAACCTTTTAAATAATTAGAGTTCAGTCACTTATTTTATCAAACGCTGGTTTTTTTCGGCTTTACTGTCTTGACTATGAAGCAAAATAGGCTTTTTCAGTAACAACTATTTCATATTTTCATATTGATTTTATGATTTGCAAAACTATCTTTTCTTTGGCAGGCCAATAAAATGAGCTGAAAGACAGCAATTTTCAGGCAAATAGAAGTACGTCTTCCAAAGGTATTCGGGATGAAGATCAGAATGAAACTTGTTTTTCCGCTGCTGGTCGTGGTTGCAGCCGGACTGGCTATGGCGCATCCGCCGCTTTTTTTATGGTCGGTCAGTTTAATCGTTCCGCTGCTCGGAATCGCAATGTTCGGAATGGGAATGACACTGGTTCCCGAAGACTTCAAGATCGTACTTAAATCGCCCCGCATCATACTGGCTGGGCTGCTGGCGCAATACGCCGTTATGGCCGGACTGGCCTGGATGCTGGCAAAAACCTTCAATCTGCCGCCGGGACTTGCCGCCGGCGTGATCCTGGTAGGAACCAGTCCGGGCGGAACGTCAAGCAATCTGATGACCTATATAGCCCGCGGCGATGTCGCCTTGTCGGTGGCGATGACGGCCTGTTCGACTCTGGCTGCGCCGCTGGCAACGCCGTTCCTGACATTGATGCTGGCGGGACAATGGCTTGACGTCAACGTTTGGGGAATGCTGTTTTCAATCATTAAAATAGTCATTATTCCGGTGGCGCTGGGTATGGCATTCAATCGCTTTTCCGGCAGATATTCGAAAAAAGCGGTTAAATATGTACCGCTGATCTCCATGACGGCAATCATTATAATCGTCGGCGCAGTCGTAGCGCTGAACGAATCGAAACTGCTTTTCGTGGCCGGAATTACGGTCGCGGTCGTCGTCACCCATAATCTTTCCGGCCTGGTTCTAGGCTATCTGGCCGGACGGCTGTTCGGTTTTTCGACACGGCAGTGCAGAACCCTTTCCCTGGAGGTCGGACTGCAGAATTCAGGACTCTCGACTTCGCTGGCCAAAATCCATTTCGCAGCCATGCCGGAAGCCATGATCCCGGCCGCAATCTTCAGTATCTGGCACAACATATCCGGAGCGCTCCTCGCCGGTTACTGGTCAGGGAAACCGGTAAAGACGGAAGAAAAAAACGTTTAGCGCATTATTTCCTTTAACGGGACATTGTGTTTTTCGGCCAGGGCGGCGCAGTCGTCGAATTCGGGAGAACTGCTTAAATCCCTGCCTTTATAGGAAGCTATTTTTACCCGGATTTTACCGTAAGGAGTTTCCTGTTCCTCAACCCGGCGTTCCAGACAATGTCTGGTCACCTCATATTCGCGGACTCCCAGAGTGCTGGTTTCAATCAGGATCAGTTCCAGCAGCTTTTCCCTGACGCCGGGTTCGCATAATACGCTGAGCAAAACGCCGGGGCGCTGTTTTTTCATATTCACCGGCTGCGTCCAGACATCCAGCGCCCCCGATTTCAGCAGCTTATTGAAGACATAACCGATCAGTTCCGGAGTGGAATCATCAATATTGGTTTCAAGAACCGTAAGTCTGCATTTTTTTTGACCTGTTGCACCATCCTCATAAAGGCTGGCCCGCAATAAATTCGGGCGTTTATTGAGTTTGCGGTGCCCGAAACTGTCGGCTGACCTGATGACCCGCGCATCATT
>JAQUOK010000428.1 GCA_028717165.1 Victivallaceae bacterium
CCGGGCGGTATTCGCGCCGGGCAGCGTTCAGCAGTGTTATGACCTGACCCGGAAAGCGCTGGAAACGGCGCATAAGTTTCAAACCCCGGTGATCATCCTTACCGACCAGTACCTTCAGGACGTACAGAAAAATATCGGTAAACTGAATAATAAATATAATCCCATAGACCGTTGGATTACGGAAAAACCGGGCAGTAATTATAAACGCTATTCACTTGACGCCGAAAACGGCGTATCGCCGCGGGCGCTGCCCGGCGGCCAGGCGCTGGTCGTCTGTGACAGCGATGAACATGACGAGAACGGACACCTGACGGAGGACCTGGAAATAAGGATAGCCATGCAGGAAAAGCGCATGGCTAAACTCGAACAGCTGAAAAAGGATCTGGTAAGTCCGGAATTTTACGGTCCGAAAGACGCCAAACTGGTTCTGGTCTGCTGGGGCTCTTCCTTCGGGGCCTGCCGGGAAACGGTAGACCGGCTCAATGCCAAAGGGAAAAATAAAAAAACGGCGCTGCTCCATTACCGTCAGGTATGGCCGCCGGATGCTTCCGCCGTCAATAAATTGCTCATGAAAAAGAAACGCGTCGTATTTGTGGAGGGAAATTATACTGGGCAATTCCGGTCGCTTCTGAAGGAGCAGGGTCTGAACGGCGAATGCGGGCTGCTGAAGCGTTATGACGGGCTTCCCTTTACTCCCGAATACATTATGAAGGAGCTGAAATCGTGAAACTTGCCAAAGCCGACAAACACCCGGCATGGTGTCCGGGCTGTGGAAATTATCCGATCCTTGAGACTTTGCAGGAAATCCTTGACGAGGAATTTACCGAACGCAACAATCTGGTACTGGTATCGGGAATAGGACAGGCGGCCAAACTCCCCCATTATGTGAAAGCCAACGTTTTCAACGGTCTTCACGGCCGGGCTTTGCCGGTGGCGACCGGCATCAAGCTCGCCAATCACGAACTGGAAGTAATAGTAACTTCCGGCGACGGCGACATGTACGGCGAAGGCGGCAATCATTTTGTCCATGCTATCCGCAGGAATATCGGCGTCAAAGCCATAGTGCATGACAATCAGGTCTATGGCCTGACCAAAGGGCAGGCTTCGCCGACTTCCGTTTGGGGATTTGAGACCGGCATCCAGATCCACGGTGTCAAAACTCTGCCTTTCAACCCGATAGCCCTGGCGATCATCGAGGATTGTTCGCTGGTCGCGCGCTCTTTCAGCGGAAACAAGGAACATTTAAGGGCCATGTTGAAAGCGGTTCTGGAGCACAAGGATGGTTTTGCCCTGCTCGACGTCCTGCAGCCGTGCGTTTCCTTCAATCACGTTAACACCTTTAAATGGTATAAGGACAGGGTAAAACCGCTGGATGAGAGTTATGATCCGGGTGACCTGACGGCGGCGCTGCAAATCGCTTTAGGTGACGGCGACGAAATCCCCATAGGGATAATTTACCGCGGCAAACGGAAAAGTTATGAGTTATACGCCGAAGCGCTGGAAAATGGGCCGCTGGTGAAAAATTATGGTAAAAAATAATCGCATCGGGACCTTATCGGACGCGGTCCGGCGGCAGGACGCTTTTCCCAATGAAATAATACCTTTCTCGAAAAGCGAGGTTCACTAAAAATGAGCAAGCAAATTTTTAGTGAGCGGTGAGCGTTCGAGTTTCTCACCGGCGGTTGCTTCTTCAGTAAACGTCAATTTTAATAAAACCGTCCGGTTTTTTGTGCTCGGAAATTATGGCAGAAATTATTCCGCGATACGGACAATTTTTCCGTTGCAGACTAGTATCTGGATATGTCCTGGCCGGGCGTTCTGGGAACGCCGGGAATCGTGGTAGATGATCAGCAGCGCGAATATGAACGTCGCCAGTATCGCTATATACAAAGCTTTCATTTTAACCTCCCGAAAAAGATTTTTTATGTCCATGTCCGTCCCGGGCAGATCCGTGTCCGTCCCTATTCACAGTTCGCATGAAAAGAGCATATCTCACGCGGCGGGTTGAAAAAATAATGTTTCGGCGGTAGATTAACCGCTGAATAATAACCCGGATGTGATAAATGACAGACAAGGATTTCATGCGGCAGGAAGAGCTCAGGGCTCTGCAGGTGACGAGACTTCAGGACGTTTTGAAAAGAGTTTACGATAATGTCGGCTTTTTCAGGAAACGCTTCGAGGATATGTCTTTCAGGCCTGAAAATATAAAATCGCCTGAAGATATAAAAAGTCTGCCGTTTACCGTAAAAACTGATCTCCTGGATAATTACCCGTACGGTTTTCTCGCCGTCCCGCTGGAGGAAGTTGTTCGTCTCGACGCCGTCACGACGGACAAACCGCTGCTCACGGCATATACGCGGGAAGACATTGCAATGTGGAGTACGGCCGTGAAACGCTGTCTGCTTGCTTCCGGCATCGGCAAAGCGGATATTATCCAGGATCTGTATTCCCGGGGCGGCCGGGGAGTGCATTACGGAACAGAAGCTTTAGGCGCCGCGGTCGTATCGTCCTTTGCCGGCAGTGCCAAAGCCTGGATAAAACGCATGCAGGAACTCGGAGTAACGGCGGTTTGCTGTACCCCAAGCTATTTCAACCTCATTGTCGAACAGGCCGGGGAAATGGGTATCGATCTGCGCCGCCTGCCTTTGAAAACCGGGATTTTCGGTTCGGAACTATGGACGGAGGAAATGCGTTCGCGCATTGAGGAAAGCAGCGGCATTAAAGCTTATGACATTTACGGCCTGGCGGAAATTATCAATCCGGGCGTGGCGGTCGAGTGCGAATGCCGGAACGGCCTGCATATTCTGGAGGATTTATTCTATCCTGAGATTATCAATCCGGGAAGCGGGGAACCGCTGCCGGAAGGCGAAACGGGCGAACTGGTTCTGACGACTCTGGTCAGCCGGGCGATGCCGCTGATCCGCTACCGCACCGGGGATATTACCGGTATTATGCCGGGCAAATGCGAATGCGGCCGCACTTTACGCCGCATCGAACGTATTTCCACCCGCCGCGAAGATATGATCACCGTACAGGGAATAAATATATCCCCGTCCCGGATCGAAGCCGCACTGCTGTCGATAAAAGGGACTCTGCCGCATTATAATATCATCCTTTATTCAGAAAACGGCATGGACGGCATTGAAATCAATGTCGAGATCACGGAAGCAATTTTTTCCGACAAAATACGTTCACTGGAAGCTTTCCAGCGCAGCCTGGCCGACGCTGTCGAGGAAGTCCTCGGCTTGAGAGTCAAACTCAAACTGGTCGCGCCCGGCTCCATTCAGCGCAGCGAAGGCAAAGCCAGACGGGTTATCGACCACCGGAATAAATAATTGAGAATTACGAGTTGTGCGTTGAGAGAATGCCGGTCTGACGACCGGCGCTCCCGGATTACCGCAGTTTTTTGAGTAATTCGATAAAGGCTATTTCCAGCAACTGTGTCGTCCATTCCACATCGGCCGCCGCGCGATGCGCCTCCAGGCCGGGCCGCGGGTCTTCCAGTTGAAAAGTCCGGCGCAGATTTTGCAGGCTGTAACTCGGCAGCCCGGAATACGCCTGTTTGAAAAGCCGGAGCGAATCCATCGTTTTCCCCCGCCATTGCGGCAGTCCGCAACGTACCAGGCTTTCCTGCAGAAAAGAAAGATCGAAACGCGCATTGTGCGCTACCAGCGTGCTGTCCCCGGCAAAATCCAGGAATTCGAAACCAACCTGCCGGAACTTCGGCGCTTCGACAACCATAAAATCGGTTATCCGGTGCACTCGCGAAGCCTGTTCCGGTATCGGGCAGCCGGGATTTACCAGCGATTCATAACGCGACATCCGGCCGCTTTTCTCGATATGAATTGCAGCGATCTCGACGATCCGGTCATTCCTGGCGCTCATGCCGGTAGTCTCCACGTCAAAAACCGTAAACGGCCCT
>JAQUOK010000429.1 GCA_028717165.1 Victivallaceae bacterium
AACAGCTTGCCGGGGCATTCCGCCAGTTTTACCGGGGAATTTTCCTGTGACAGGACAAGATGTTTCATCAGCTCACTTATTTTGCCGTCAGGCATATGGGAGTATTTTTTACCCCTGATAATCCTGGTACAGTAAGTATTGCCCCCCAGCATGGCAGGAGAATATATGAGTTTTCCCTTGCCGTATGGCAGGGTAATGAGCAACGGGTATTTGCCGCTGCTGTTTTCCGCCCATGCCGTAATTTTCCTGCCCGGACAATTTTTAAAGTCGGATATTCTCATTATCCGTGTGAACTTAACTGGGCCGGATAAAGCTTCTGATTTCGGAGTCAGAACTTTGACATTCATTTCCATAGAGGCGATTTTGAGCGGTTTTACTCCCATGGTCTCAATCAGGGAATTTGTGTTCAGCGGCCTTGCGTTTTCATCACGCATGCCGGTGTTATAGGTGAAAATTACAGTACCGCCGCCCTCGGCAAAATTTCTGACCGCGTTTATCTGTTCGGAACTCAGGCATTGAGCTGACGCCAGGATCAGTATCTTGTATTTTTTCAGGGTTTCAGGGTTAAGTCCGGGGTCCAGGATAACATCAAACTGAATATTGTTTTGAAGCAAAACCGTCATCCAGCCGTATACGGGATAATACTGGCTCAACGGACTGGAACTGGAGTTGCGCGTCTGGATCGAAGCCAGGAGCGCCACGTCGGCCATGGTTTCCAGTTTGCGCTTGTCAATTTCAAAGCCCCAGTCAAGGAAAGGGGTCTGTCCCCAGATGAAGCAGCGGGACATATACGCGAGTATTGCGGCGAATTCGCGCTGGCTTTTTGTCCTGCCGTATGGGATTATCCAGGTGGGGTTGTGATAATAGTCGCCGATAGCCTGCCGGGTTTTCATCGATCCGAGTATTGAGATATAACTTTCAAAAGGTGCGACTCTTTCCCATACTTCATAACCGATAAAATTACAGCTCCCGGCATGTTCCCAGAGGCATCCTCCCCGCAGATATGAAAATGGATTGAGAAAATCTGCTGAATACGTCATGAAAACCATTTGGGGATTTATCCGCCTCAGACGCGCATAAATTTTTTTCTTGAAGTCAACTACGGATTTCATCCG
This sequence comes from Victivallaceae bacterium, assembly GCA_028717165.1. Taxonomy (GTDB): domain Bacteria; phylum Verrucomicrobiota; class Lentisphaeria; order Victivallales; family Victivallaceae; genus JAHOYW01. The sequence goes on from JAQUOK010000429.1 coordinate 1,116, forward strand.
CCAGCGTATAAAAGCGAGGTGGGCGGGATCGGTTTCATCGTTCCAGAATTGGTTTTGGGCGTCATATGGGATTGAATATCCGGTGTCCCTGTGGAATTTATCCCGGCAGTATCGGCAGCCGCAAGTATGTTGGCCGGCATAGTTAAGTTCATCGATCATAATGGCGTCGACATTTGTCGCCTTTACATATTTTTCCAGATAATCCAGCATGAATTTTTGAAAATCCGGATTGTTGAAACAAAACCAGAAATATCTTCTCCCTGTAATTATGTCATATTGCAGCCAGTCAAGATGTTTTTCCATATCCGGATAGCCGCAGTATGAAGGAATCGTAAGATCGAGGTGTTCAAGTACCTTTATCCCGTATTTATGGCAGGCCCGGACGACCTTTTGGGCATTCAGGATCAGATTATCCGTGCGGTCGAGGAAATTAAAGCGGAAAAGCATACCGCCGTAATTGACAATGGCAACGCCGTCGTCATAATATTCTTTTGCAACCCTGTCCGCCTGCTCCTGGGTGAGCGGTTGTTCGCGGCTTATTCCGTTCCAGGACCAGCTGTACATTTTGCCGGTTTTCCAGGCCCAGTCCGGACAACTGTTTTCGGTGCCGGTATCCTTACTTTCGGTGAAAGCAAGAAGATTGATAAAGCATAAGAATGACAAGATGAATATATTTTTCATGAATTCTCCCAAATTTAATCCGCGTTTTGATTTCAGGCCGGGTTACCACATAATGCTTGCGGAATCATGGTTTGAGCCATGATGTCTGATATCCTGCATGCCGAGCGGGTTTTTGGCACGTTTGTCTACATGCCCGTCGAAAAACAGCACATTAGCATGGCTGCTGTGGCGGTAGGTCACCGCGTATCCGGCATATAACGGTTTGGTCCGGGCATAGCAGGAAATTATTCCGGAAAATCCTTTGCGCGTATCACAAATCAGCAGAGTTTGTGAAGGAACAGGTATTCTGATGGATTTGCCGACCTGATGGGTTGGTTCGCTGATGCTGCCGTCGGAACCTACATATGCCCCCAGGTCAGAGTTGAAACTGTAGTCCGGTTCGGCGGTAGCGGTGCCCGGCAGATTTTCAACGAGGGTAGGGCAGCGGTGCGGGCCGGCAGACGGATTGTCCCGCAAACTGCTTTTCATATAACCGCCGACATTGTTGATTTCGCCGTCAAGCCCCAGATAGACGGAAAGCGGATCATCCCAGTAGCGCCCGGTAGTTTTGTCACAGGATAATGATATGTTGGAATCATAGTCATTGGTATACTGGGTTTCCGCCAGGCCCCACTGTTTCAAATTGCCTGAACAGGTCGTCTGCCTGGCTTTTTCTCTGGCTTTATTCAATGCCGGCAGCAGCATTGAAGCAAGGATTGCAATGATAGCGATCACAACCAGGAGTTCGATAAGCGTAAAACGCTTAATTGTTTCACTGTTTCTTTTCATTTTTTGCCTCCAGTTATATGTTTTTAGTTTGTAAACTCGTTTTCTAAATATTGTTAAGACTGTTAAGCGCCAGGGCGGTACTTGCCGTCTGGACGGAATCCCGGACCACAAGGCTCAGGTCTAAATTATAATGGTTCGGGCTTTTTATATCAGTTTTTCTGAAAACTTCCAGGAGACGCCGGACTGTTTCATATCCGATTTCATAACGCGGATAACGAATTGTGGTCAGGGGCGGGTTGAGCAGTTTTGCCTTTGTGATATCGTCATAACCGATAACAGAAATATCATCCGGAACGGAAACCGACAGGTTTTTCAACTGATTTATTACTTGTTCGGCAATATGGTCATTGCCGCACATAACGGCAGTTATTCTCTTGGGGGAATGAATCATTTCTTCAAGACACTTGCGCAAATCGTGCTGAAAATGATTGCTGGGATCCAATTTGACCAATGTGACATTCATGCCTTCCCGTTCACAGCATTCTTTCATGCCGTCGGCCCGGGAAAAGCTTTTCGCGATAAAAAGAGAACCGTGTTTTTCCTGCCAGCCCATGACACAGATGTTTTTGTGTCCCAGACTGACGAGCAATTTTGCGGCTTCGGGAGTGCCGCTGTCTTCATTGGGCAGAATTGGCATTACGTTACCTTTGCTGAAATGGCCGATCACACAGGCTTGCGGTTTTTCAATCATCAAAAGCCTTGCCAGTATTTCATCATGCTCTTCACATTCTACAAGGCGGGTGCCCAGATGAATTATAACATCAGTGTTGTCCTGGACAAAATCAAACCATTTCCGGGCCGATTCATTCATCTGTAAAGTGTCTGGAGCCTGTAATATTTGCGGGACGGCATTAAGATCGCTGCAGGCATCGGTAATTCCCTGAACAAAGTCAAGGACGCCGTGATTTTTATTGAAGAAAAAAGAAAACTTATTGAAAAGAATAATTCCTGCTCGTGTAATTGCCGATTGTTGGGATTCAATGAATTTTTCGCATACTACAAGCCGGTTGCCTGCACGTTCAACAATATTTTCCTGCAGCAGGATTTCAAAAGCTTTGCGGACGGTTCCCCGGTTCAGATTAAAAATATCTGCAAGTTTGCGTTCTGAAGGAATAGGTTCAGAGGCCTGTATTCCTGCCCCGCAAATTTTCTGTTTAATATTTTCCGCAAGCTGTAAATATATCGGTTCGGAACTTTCTTTATTTATTTGCATGCTTAAGAACGGTTCCTGATTATTTACCTTGTGTACCATGATATACCATATTTAAAGTTATATTATTTTTTGGACTACTTAGAGTATACATTTGTCTTGTGAAAATGTCAATACTCTAAATCAAGAAATCCGGGAAAA